>DAOLKI010000141.1:0-6584 GCA_035331665.1 Rhodocyclaceae bacterium | reverse complement strand
ACGTCCAGCAGCAGCACCGAGTCGGTCGCCTCGTCGTAGGCGCCCACCGGCGACAGGTGGCCGTCGCCGGCCTGGCCCAGGGGCTTGCGGCTGTAGTTCACGACGAGGCGTCCCTTCGGGTTCTCCAGCGTCGCCTTGACCAGGGCGCGCAGGCCGGCCAGGTCCAGCTCGTCCGCGTAGTGCACTGCGGCCCTCGTCCCCAGCGCGTTCAGGAAGGCGGCAAACTCGGCCAGGGTCATGCCGCGGGCATTGACCTGGATGTAGGACTTGATGCGCTGGGTGGCCGGCGTGAAGACGTTGTCCTGGGTGAAGAAGGGGTAGGGATAGAGGGGTCCCGACGCGGGCCGGGGCAGGTCCAGGCTGTTCAGTACCGCGGCGATGCTCGCCGGCCCGCAGAAGGCCAGGTTCTGCTGGCTCTCCAGGTAGGGCTGGACCTGGAAGTAATGCTGCCGGTAGCGGGCCGCCACGAGGCGCTCCGCCCCGGCCTGCGTGTTGAGATAGAGCAGCTCCGCCGCCCACGCGGGAAGCGCGAGGACCAGGAACAGCAGCGGGGCGGTTCGGCGGAAGGGCAGGTGGGGCAGTCGGCGGAGGTTCATGGCGCGGAAACGGCGGATTACCGGAAGGGCCATCTTAACGGGTCGGAACACGCACCGGATGGTGAGGCCGAGCAGCGTCCGCACAGACGGCCCCGGCCTCAGGCCTCCCAGTGCAGGGGCTGGTCCGGACCGAGGCCGGCCATCAGGAAGCCGCGCTGGAAGTCGACGAAGTGCTTGCGGGTCCACGCCTCGGCGGCGTCCGCGTCCTGATTGGCCACCGCCGCGAGGATCTTGCGGTGGGCCTCCAGGTTGCGCCGGTCGGCCTGGGGCAACACGCGCCGTATGCGGTCCAGGGTCGGTCGGAACAGCAGGCTCACCGGTTCGCGGGCCAGGATCAGCACGCGATTGTGGGAGGCCAGCGCAATGCCGGCGTGGAAGTCCACGTCCAGTTCCGTGTAGGAGGCGCCGCCCTTGACGGCAGCCGCCATGGCCGCCACGTTGGCCTCCAGCCGGGCGATGTCGCCGGCATCGCGGTTGCCGGCCGCCATGCGGGCGGCCTGGGGCTCCAGGACCATGGCCACCTGCCACAACTCGTCGAAGGTCACCTGCTGCAGCACCAGGGCGCGGGTGGTGCGCGGCGCCAGGTCATGCACGCCGGGCAGGGCCACCAGCAGCCGGCGTCCGGCCCCGCGGACGACCAGCCCCTCCTGTTCGAGCTGGCGGACCGCCTCGCGCACGGTGGAGCGGTTCACCCGGAACTGCTCGGCAAGCTGCTGCTCTGGGGGAAGGGGGTCGCCGGGGCGCAGGCCGCCGTCGAGGATGCGCCGCTCGATGGCGGCGGAGACGGCCTTATAGGCCGGCATGCGGCGCAGGGGCGCAAAAGGCGCCTCGGCCGTCGCCACCTCGTCCTCGTGCCCTGCGTTCGGCGGTGCTGGCTTCATGGTGGGGACCCTGTTCCGCGGCCTTGTGCGGCGCCACATCGAATGTCGTTGACACCTGAACGATTCAAACTCTAGCATTGATTCGCGCGTTTGTCGGACAATCAGACAAAGAGAACCATCCCGGCCGACGAGCCCGCACGAGGCGGCCGCCCGGCCTGGGCGGCCATCGCATCCCACCGGCAGGTGCCGGTACGACGGAGGAGACAGCATGGGCAAGGGACAGGGTTCGGCTTGGCGCGGCGGCGCGCTGGGCGTGGCGGCGGTTGCCGCCGCAATGGGCATGGCGTTGCCGGCGCAGGCCGAGGAGGTCTTCAAGCTGGGCGTCGTCACCTTCCTCTCCGGCCAGGCGGCGGAGAGCTTCGGCGTGCCGGCCGGCAATGCCGCCAAGCTGCTGGTCGACGTCTTCAACAAGGGAGTCGCCCCCAAGCCCTACGACAAGAAGGGCTTCGGCGGCATGCGCATCGACATGGTGATGATCGACGAGGCCGGCGGCGCCACCAAGCAGGTGCAGGAACTGCGCAACCTCTACCAGCGCGAGAACGTGGACGCCGTGGTCGGCTACATCGGCTCAGGCGACTGCCTCGCCGTCTCCCCGGCGGCCGAAGAGATGAAGAAGCTGCTGGTCCTGATGGACTGCGGCACGCCACGCATCTTTGAGGAGGCGAGCTACAAGTACGTGTTCCGCACCGCCTCCCACGCGGCCATGGACAACGTGGCCCTCGCCCGCTACATCAAGTCGCGCAAGGTGAAGGCGGACACCATGAACCTGATCAACCAGGACTACGCCTGGGGCCAGGATTCGCGCACCGACTTCGTCGGCGCCATGCAGCAGATGAACCCGGCCGCCAAGGCCCAGGCCGACCTGCTGCCCAAGTTCGGCTCCGGCCAGTACAACAGCGAGATCTCGGCGCTGGCCCTGCAGCCCGCCGACATCGTCTACTCCAGCCTCTGGGGCGGCGACCTGCAGGCCTTCCTGCTCCAGGCGACGCCGCGCGGCCTCTTCGCCAAGAGCCAGCTGGTGCTGAGCGCCGCCGACCACGCCTTCCCGTCCCTGGGCGAGAAGACGCCCAACGGCATCATCTTCGGCGCCCGCGGCGCCTACGGCATCCTGGCCCAGAAAAGCGCCCTCAACGACTGGTTCTGGAAGACCTACCAGGACGCCCACGGCCCCGCCGCCGTCGTCCAGGCCAGCTACCGGATGGCCCAGTCCCTGATGGGGGTCAAGCTCGCCGTCGAGAAGGCCATGGCCGCCGCGGGCGGCAAGAAGCCGACGCCGGAACAGATCGCCGAGGCCCTGGCCAATTCCGAATGGGAATCCCCCGGCGGACCGGTGCGCATGGCGCTGGCCAACGGCCACCAGGCCATTCAGAACATCGCCATCGGCCGCACCAGGTGGGACGCGGGGAAGAAGATGGTGATGGCCGAGGACATCCAGCACTTCAAGGCGGAATGCGTGAATCCGCCGGCCAACATGAAGAGCCTGGACTGGATCAAGGCGGGATTCCCGGGCGCCAAGTGCGACTGACCGGGGCCGCGGCCCGGAGCGGCGCATGAACGCCAACCTGGCGATCACCATCGCGGTCGACGGGGTCGTCTATGCGTCCTGGCTGTTCATCGTCTCCCTGGGCCTGACGCTCGTCTTCGGCGTCCTGAAGATCCTCAACATGGCCCACGGCAGCGTCTATGCCGTGGGCGCCTACATGGCGGCCAGCGTGGTCGGCCTGATGGCCAGCCGGGGCATGCCCCTGCCGCTGTCGCTGCTGGCCATGCTGTTCGCCGCCGCCGGCGTGGCGGCCATCCTCGGTCCCCTGCTGGAACGGGGCCTGCTGGCCCGCTTCTACGGCCGCGACGAGGTGCTGCTGCTGCTCGTCACCTACGCCCTCTTCCTGATGCTGGAGGACGGCACCAAGCTGGTCTGGGGCGTCAATCCCTACTACGTCTCGGAGCCCTACGGCCTATTCGGCAACGTCTCCATCGGCACCCTCTCCTTCGTCGGCTACGACTTCGCCATGGTGGGCCTCGCCGTCCTCTGCGGCATCGGCACCTGGTTCGGCCTGAACCGCACCGTGGCCGGCAAGATCGTGCTGGCGGTGATCCACAACCCGGAGATGAGCGCCAGCATGGGCGTGAACGTGAACCGGGTCTATTCGGCGGCCTTCTCCGCCGGCGTCTTCCTGGCCGCCCTGGGCGGCGCCTTCACGGCGCCGATGATCTCGGTGCAGCCGGGCATCAGCGTCAGCGTCATCATCGTCAGCTTCGCCGTCGTCATCATCGGCGGCCTGGGCAGCATCGAAGGGGCCGCGATCGGTGCCCTGATCGTCGGCCTGGCCCGCGCCGCGGCGGTGCACATGATGCCGGAGGTGGAACTGTTCTCCATCTACCTGGTCATGACCGCGGTATTGGTCTTCCGCCCCGAGGGCATCTTCCAGGCCGTGAAGGCGAGGCTGATCTGATGGACCGCCGCCTCGCGCTGCGCGTCGCGGCACTCACCGCGGCGCTCCTCGCCTTCGGCGCCTTCGCGCCCAAGTGGCTCGCCTTCCTTCTCACCATGTCGGTGACCCACGGGCTGGCCATCCTCGGCGTGGTGGTGCTCAACCGGGGCGGCGGCGCCACCTTCGGCCAGGGGCTGTTCTTCGCCATCGGCGCCTATGGGGCGGCCCTCGCCGAACAGCACCTGGGCCTCTCCGACGCCGTGCTGCGCGTGCTGCTGGGCGGACTCTCGGCCGGCCTGGTGGCCTCCCTGGCGGCGCCGCTGCTGGTGCGCTACCGGGGCATCTTCTTCGCCATGCTGACCCTGGCCCTGTCGATGGTGGCCTACGGCATCCTCACCAAGGCCAGCGCCCTCGGCGGCTCGGACGGCTTCAATCTCACCAAGCCCACCCTGTTCGGCCATCCCCTCGATTCGGCCTGGGCCGACTACGCCCTCTATGCCCTCACCATCGTCACGGCGGCCGTCGCCGGGGCCCTCGTGGTGGCCTATTTCCGCTCGGCGGCCGGGCTGCTGTCACTGGCCGTGCGCGCCAACCCGTTGCGCGTCGAATACCTGGGGGCCTCGACGCGCACCTCGGTGGGCGTCAATTTCACCATCGCCGGGGTCCTCGGCGGCCTGGGCGGCGCCCTCACCGGCCTCGCCCTGGGCCACGTGGATCCCAACTTTGCCTACTGGACGACTTCCGGCGAATTCGTCTTCGCCGCTGTGCTGGCCGGCTACCAGAGCGTGCTGGCGGTCTTCGTCGCTTCCATCGGCCTGGAGGCCGTGCGCTCCTTCTCCAACCTCTACTTCCCCAACACCTGGCAGCTCGCCCTGGGCGCCTTCCTGCTGCTGGTGATCCTGTTCCGCCCCGGCGGCATCGGCTCCCTCTGGGTGAGGCGGCGCGGGGCGGGAGGCGTGGCGTGAGCAGCGCCACCGCCGACAGCGAACCGGGCCGAAAGGAGCGAACCTGAAAACCCCGGTCACACCACCAAGACACCAAGAACGACAAGGGACACCAAGCAAAGCGATGGCGATTGTCTTGCGCCCGTTGCGTGCAATCCCGCGGACCCGCACCTGGCCTTCCTTGGGGCAACTTGGCGCCCTCGGTGTCTCGGTGGCAAGGAATCCGCGATGAGTCCGCTGCTGTCTGCCCGCGGCGTGAACAAGCGCTTCGGCGCCGTGGTCGCGGCCGAGGACATCAACATCGACGTGCCGGCAGGCCAGCGCCTGAGCCTGATCGGCAGCAACGGGGCCGGCAAGACCACGTTCGTGAACATGGTCACCGGCTACCTCAAGCCGGACAGCGGCGATATCCGTCTGACCGGCGACGACATCACCCGCCTGAGCCCCCGCCACATCGCCCGGCTCGGCATCTGCCGCTCCTTCCAGATTCCCCAGCTCTGCCTGGACATGACGGCCGAGGAGAACCTGCTGGTGGCCATCGCCTCGGCCAGCCCGAAGGGCGTATCCCTGTGGCGGCCGGCCGGTGACGAGGGCGGCCACGAGCGGGCCGGCGTACTGCTCGAACGCTTCCGGCTCGGCGCCTACGCGCACCGGCTGGTGTCCGAACTGCCCGGCGGCGTGCGCAAGCTGCTCGACATCGCCATGGCCATGGCCCGCCACCCCAAGCTGCTGCTGCTCGACGAGCCCACGTCCGGGGTCAGCGCCGAGGAGAAGGTGCCGGCCATGGAGCGGGTGATGGAAGCACTCGAACAGGAGGCGGTGACGGTGGTCTTCGTCGAGCACGACATGGACATTGTTTCCCAGTTCTCGCAGCGGGTGATCGCCTTCTACAGCGGCCGCATCATCGCCGACGACGCGCCCGCCGCCGTGCTGGGCAACGCCGACGTGCGGCGTTACGTGACGGGGCAGGCATGAGCGGCGGCGCGGCGACGGGCGCCGCCCTGCAGGTCGCCGACCTGCACGTATCCATCCAGTCCATGGCCGCCCTGCGCGGCGTCTCCCTGACCGTGGACGAGGGCGAGATGGTGGGCCTGATCGGCCGCAATGGCGCGGGCAAGACCACCTTCATGCGCGCGGTCATGGGGCACCTGCCGCCGGGCAGTGGGGAGGTCCGCTTCGCCGGCCGGGACCTGGCCCGGCTGCCCCGCCACGGGCGCGCCGCTCTCGGCATGGGTTACATGCCCGAGGACCGGGGCCTGGTGCCGCAGCTGTCGGTGGAGGAGAACATCCTGCTGCCGATCTGGGTCTCCAGCAGTCTCAAGGCGAAGGACCGCCTGGCCTTCGTCTACGGGCTGATGCCGGAGGTGGAGGAGATGCGCGAGCGCAAGGCCCTGCTGCTCTCCGGCGGCCAGCAGAAACTGGTGGCCCTGGCCCGGGCCCTGGCGGTCGGCACCCGCCTGCTGCTGCTGGACGAGCCCTTCGAGGGCGTGGCGCCGGCCCTCTCCAAGCGCCTGGCCGAAGTGATCCACGCCCTGCAGGGCTCGCACCTGGCCGTGGTGATCGCCCAGTCCGACCTCAACCATTCGCGCAACCTCTTCGCCCGGGAATACGTGATCGAGCGCGGCGCGAACGTGCCGGGGTAGACGGACGATGCCCGACCCGACCCCCGACTACTGGCGCCGGCGCGCGCCGGCCCTGCGTGAGGAAGACCACTTCGGCCGGCGCCTCACC
>DAOLKI010000140.1:0-6587 GCA_035331665.1 Rhodocyclaceae bacterium | reverse complement strand
TCAGGAGCGGATCACTCGCCCCCGTTGTCATGGGAGAAATTGACGGCCCGGGCAGGCACGACGGTGGAAATGGCGTGCTTGTACACCATCTGCGTCACCGTGTTCTTGAGGAGGACGACGTACTGGTCGAAGGACTCGATCTGTCCTTGAAGCTTGATGCCGTTGACGAGATAGATGGAGACCGGAACATGTTCGCGCCGCAGCGTGTTCAGGAACGGGTCTTGTAGCATCTGCCCTTTGTTGCTCATGGTTGGCCTCTCGGATTTATTGGTTTGTAGGACCTATTACTCTAATCGATTTTCCGGCCCGCTGCCATAGCGGCCCCCATTGGCGGGAACCGCGCCGACGCCCGGCCTTGCGCCCCTTACGCGCGCCGCCACGTGGTGCCGGATGGGGAATCCTCCAGGACGATTCCCGCCCCTTTCAGTTCGTCCCGGATGCGGTCGGCTTCGACGAAATTCCTCGCCTTTTTCGCCGCGGCCCGCTGTGCGATCCGAGCCTCGATATCCGCGGGCGCCAGTTCGCCGGCGGTTCCGGATTGCAGAAATGCGACCGGATCCCGCTGCAGCAGGCCGAGGACCCCGCCCAGGCCCCGCAGCTGGACGGCCAGGCGCGGATCCCGGGTGCGGTTCAGTTCGTTCGCCAGATCGAACAGGACGGCCATCGCATCTGGCGTCGCGAAATCGTCGTCCATCGCCTCCCGGAAGCGTCCGGCGTGGGACTCGTTCCAATCGACGGAACCGTCGCCGTCCCATCCCTTCAAAGCCGTGTACAAGCGGCTCAGGGCCTGGCGCGCATCGTCCAGGTGGCCGTCCGAGTAGTTCAACGGGCTGCGGTAATGGGCGCGCAGAATGAAGAAGCGGACCACCTCCGCGTCGTAGCGCTTGAGAACGTCGCGGATGGTGAAGAAGTTGCCCAGGGACTTGGACATCTTTTCGTCATCGACGCGCACGAAGCCGTTGTGCATCCAGACATTGACAAAGGGACCGCCGGAAGCGCCCTCGCTCTGGGCAATCTCGTTCTCGTGGTGCGGAAACTGGAGGTCCTGGCCGCCGCCGTGGATGTCGAAATGCTCGCCGAGCAGATCGCACCCCATGGCCGAACACTCGATGTGCCAGCCGGGCCGCCCGGAGCCCCAGGGCGATGTCCACTTCACCTCGGCCGGTTCGCCCTCCTTGGCGTGCTTCCAGAGCACGAAATCCAAGGGGTCGTGCTTGTCCGCCGCCACGTCCACCCTTTCGCCGGCGCGCAGGTCCTCCAGGGATTTGCCAGACAGTCGGCCGTAACCGGCGAACTTGCGTACCGAGTAACACACATCCCCGTTCCCCGCCACGTAGGCGTAGCCGTTGCGCTCCAGCCGACCGATCATGTCCAGCATACGGCTCACATAGTCGGTGGCCCGGGGCTCGTGGGTCGGCTTCTCGACCCCGAGGGCCGCGGCATCCTCATGCATGAACGCGATGAACCGGTCCGTCAAGGCACGGATGGACTCACCGTTCTCCGCGGCCCGCCGGATGATCTTGTCGTCGATGTCGGTGATGTTGCGCACATAGGTGACCTCGAGGCCGGAAGCGCGCAGCCAGCGCACCACCATATCGAAAACGACCAGCACGCGGGCGTGGCCCAGGTGGCAGAGGTCATAGACCGTCATTCCGCAGACGTACATGCGCACGCGGCCGGCCTCGATGGGGACGAAATCCTGCTTTTCGCGGGCGAGGGAGTTATGAATCTTCAGCATTCGGGAAAAATGGCGCGAAGGTGACACCAAGGCGGCGCGGAAGAATGGGAAAATCGACGGGGAATCAGGCCCTTTTCCGGCTGTTCCCGGGGGTCGGCCGCATGGTGCCGAACCCCTCTTCTTGCTAGAATCAACGGTCAGAATCGACCCGCAAACCAGTATAACATGAGCCTATCCCGCCGCTTTTCCGCGCCACGCCTCCTTTTCCCGGCAGTGGCGGGTTTCCTCCTGTCCATTGCCGCGGCGAGCGCGCGGGCCGATTCCCTCCAGGACGCCTCCAAGTTGTTGAAGCAGGGTCAGCCCGCCCAGGCGCTCGAGCAGGTCGACAAGTTCCTGGCCGGGAAACCGAAGGACGCCCAGGGCCGTTTCCTCAAGGGACTGATACTCACCGAGATGAACCGCAGCCAGGATGCCGTGGCCGTCTTCTCGAAGCTGACCGAGGATTATCCGGAACTGCCGGAGCCTTACAATAATCTGGCCGTCATATACGCCCAGCAGAAGCAGTACGACAAGGCAAAGCAGGCCCTCGAGATGGCGATCAGGACACATCCCTCCTACGCCACGGCCCACGAGAATCTGGGCGACATCTATGCGCGCCTGGCCAGCCAGGCCTACGACAAGGCCCTGCAGCTGGATTCGTCCAACGCCAGCGCCCAGACCAAGCTGGCCATGATCCGGGATCTGATGAGCACCGGCGGGCGGACGCGCCCGGCCGTGACCGGATCGGCAAGGCCGACGGAAACACGGACGGAGACGGCCAAGGCCGAACCCAGGCCGGAACCGAAACCCGAGCCGAAGGCGGAACCCAAGCCGGAAGCGAAGGTCGAGGCGAAACCCGCTGCCGAACCGGCGAAACCGGCCGAGGCCAAACCGGCCGATACGAGGCCTGCCGAGACCAAGCCGGCAACACCGGAGCCCAGGGCCGCCGAATCGGGGGCCGGCCCGGCCGACGTGGGCAGGGCCGTGGAGGGTTGGGCGGCGGCCTGGTCGCGGAAGGATGTGAAAGGCTATCTCGCCCACTACGCGAAAGACTTCCAGACACCCGGCGGCATGGCCCGGACGGCCTGGGAATCCGAACGGCAGAAGCGCATCAACAAGCCCGGCGCCATCCTGGTCAGCGTGGAGAACCTTTCCGTGACCCAAGAAGCACCGGACAGGGTTTCCGTCAAATTCCGCCAGCACTACAAGGCCGCCGCGCTGAAGACATCCGCCAACAAGGTGTTGGTTCTGGTCAAGCGCGACGGCAAGTGGCTGATCCAGCAGGAACGGGTCGGCAACTGACGGAACCGATGCGGATCGAATTCCAAGCCCTCCCCGCGCGCCGGCCGATCGCCCGAGCAGGGCGGATCTGTCTGGTTCCCGTACTGGCCCTGGCCCTGGTGGCGGTCTCCCCGGCATTCGCGAAGACCATCCGGCGCGCCCCCCCTCCCCCGGTCGTGCATTCGGACTCCGGGCCGGAACCCATGCTGGCCGACGTTTTCGAGGCCATCGAGCGCAATCGCTGGGACGAAGCCCTGACCCAGGTCGAGGGGCTCCTGCGCGCCTATCCGAATTTCCGGCTCGGGCACCTGATCAAAGGCGACCTGCTGCTCGCGCGAACGCGCCCGCTGCGCGCCTTCGGCGAGGGTGGCGCCCAGGTCGCGGTGGAGAAGGTATCCGACCTGCGCGACGAGGCCGTCGCCCGCCTGAAGGCCTACCGGACCCGTCCGCAGAACAATTACGTGCCCCGCTACCTGCTGCAGATGCCGCCGGACCAGAAACACGCGATCGTGGTCGACACGGAGAAGGCGCGCCTGTACCTTTACCAGAACCAGAACGGGACGCCCCGTTTCGTGGCCGACTACTACGTGACCCATGGCAAGCTCGGAGCCGAGAAGGTCAAGGAAGGCGACAAACGCACGCCCATTGGCGTCTATCACGTGACTGCGAGCCTGCCCCGCCAGAAGCTGACGGATTTCTACGGCAGCGGTGCCTTCCCGATCAACTACCCGAACGAGTGGGATCGCCGCAATGGTCGCAATGGCCACGGCATATGGCTTCACGGCACGCCGTCCGACACCTTCTCCCGTCCGCCCAAGGCCTCCGACGGCTGCGTGGTGCTCGCCAACCAGGATCTGGATGCCCTGGCGAAGAACCTTCAGATAGGGATGACGCCGGTCATCATCAGCAACTCCATCGAATGGCTGTCCCTGGACGACTGGCAGGCAGAGCGGTCATCCCTGCAGAAGATGATCGATGAATGGCGCCGGGACTGGGAGAGTCTGGACGTGGAGCGCTATGCCCGCCATTATTCCAAACGCTTCCTGGCCGACGGCCAGGATCTTTCAGCCTGGCTCGCCCAGAAACGGAAGGTCAACGCCGGCAAGGAATGGGTCAAGGTGGCGGCCAACAACGTCAGCATGTTCCGCAACCCCGGCCGCGAGGAATACGTCGTCGTCACCTTCGATCAGGACTACCGCAGCAGCAACCTCTCCAACGCCATGAAGAAGCGCCAGTACTGGATCAAGGAAGACGGGCGTTGGAAGATCGTTTACGAAGGCGCGGCCTGAGCGGCCCGCGTCCCGCTTTTCCCACCCATCCCGGAGTTCCCATGCGAAACGCGTTGCGCATCCTCCTGCTCGCACTGCTCGCCCCGGCGGCATGCCTGCTGCCATCCCTATCTGCGGCCGGCCCCCTTGTGGAGATGAAGACCAGCCAGGGGACCCTGGTCATCGAGGTCTACCCGGACAAGACGCCCAAGTCGGCCGAGAACTTCCTGCAGTACGTGCGGGACGGCTTCTACAACGGGACCGTTTTCCACCGCGTCATCGACGGCTTCATGATCCAGGGCGGCGGCTTCACGCCCGACCTCAAGCAGAAGGACACCCGGGCAGCCATCCAGAATGAGGCGGAGGCCGGCGTGAAGGGCGGTCTGCGCAACCAGGTCGCCACCGTGGCCATGGCGCGAACGGGTAATCCGCACTCGGCGACGGCGCAGTTCTACATCAATCTCAAGGACAACGGCTTCCTCGATTTCCCTGGCCGGGACGGGTGGGGCTACGCCGTGTTCGGCAAGGTGGTCCAGGGCTACGAGGTCGTCCAGAAGGTGGCCAAGGTGCCCACCGGCGATGCGGGTTTCCACCAGAACGTGCCCTTGACGCCGGTGGTCATCGAGTCAGCCAAGATTCTCCCCGACAGGAAGTGAGCGCAACCCAAATGATCAAACTGCACACCAACCTTGGCGTCATCGCCCTCGAGCTCGACGCCGACAAGGCTCCCAAGACCGTCCGCAATTTCCTCGATTACGTGGCCGCGGGCCATTACGACAATACGGTGTTCCACCGGGTCATCGACGGCTTCATGATCCAGGGCGGCGGTTTCGAACCGGGAATGCGCCAGAAGCCGACCGGCGCGCCCATCGAAAACGAAGCCAGCAACGGGCTCAAGAACGCGCGCGGGACCATCGCCATGGCGCGGACCTCCGACCCCCATTCGGCGACGGCACAGTTCTTCATCAACGTCTCGGACAACGAGTTCCTGGACTTCAAGTCCGCCACGGGCCAAGGGTGGGGATACTGCGTGTTCGGCCGCGTCGTCGAAGGGATGGATGTGGTGGACGCCATCAAGGGCGTGCGCACCGGAAACAAGGGATTCCACCAGGACGTGCCGGTCGAGGACGTCGTCATTACCAGGGCGGAAACGGCCTGACCGGCTCGGGCCTTGATCCTATTCTGTTCCGACCTGCACCTGGACCCGGCGAGACTCACCTCCCGGGTCCTGTTCGCCGACTTCCTCGCCGGTCCGGTACGCCGGGCCGGCGCGCTCTACATTCTCGGCGACCTGTTCGAGTACTGGGCCGGGGATGACGACGACGACCCCTTCAATGCCTCCGTCTGCGCTGATCTGAAGGCCTGCGCGGATAGCGGCGTTCCCCTCTTCTTCCTTCCCGGCAACCGCGATTTCCTCGTCGGACCCGGTTTCGAGCGGGCCTCCGGCGTCCGGGTAATCGACGAACCGACGATCGTCGGGATCGGCAGCCGCCGCGTGGTCCTGTTGCATGGCGACACGTTATGCACCGACGACGCCGATTACCAGGAATTCCGCGCCCGGGTGCGTACCCCAGGCTGGCGCGACGAGTTCCTCGGCCAACCGGTCGCGGAGCGCAGGCGCGCCATCGCGGAACTCAGGCGGCGCAGCGAATCGGAAAAACGCAGCAAGCCGACCGTGATCATGGACGTGAACCGCACCGCCGTGGTGACCGCCCTGCGCGACGCCGAAGCCGTGGCCCTGATCCATGGGCACACGCATCGCCCCGGCCATCACCGGTTCGAGGTTGACGGCCATCCCGGCGAGCGCTGGGTTCTGCCCGAATGGTCGGATACGGGCGGCTACCTCTGCTGTGCCGGCGACGATTGGCACTTCGTCGCCCTTCCCTGACCCGCCCCCCGACGGTCGGGCAGGGCTTCAATTCTCCGCGTAGGGATTGCGCGCCGTCTTGTATTGGATGCGCAGGGGCGTTCCCTGCAACTCGAAGGCGTCCATGAAGGCCCGCTCCAGGTACCGGGTATAGGCGTCCGGCACGTGGTCCAGGGCATTGCCGTGCACGACGATCACGGGCGGATTGCTGCCCCCTTGGTGGGCATAGCGCGGCTTCGGGCGGAAGATGCCATGCTTGGGCGGTGCCTGCTTCTCCACGGCGGCCATGAGAACGCGGGTCAGCTTCGGCGTCGGCAGCTTCGCCATGGCAGCGGCATAGGCGCGGTCGACCGAAGCGAGCAGGCCGGGGATGCCGCGGCCTTCCCGCGCCGAGACGTATTGGGTTCGCGCGAAGGACAGGAAATGCAGCTTGCGGGCAATGTCCGCCTTGATG
>DAOLKI010000139.1:0-6632 GCA_035331665.1 Rhodocyclaceae bacterium | reverse complement strand
GATCATCCGCATTGGACGGCAACGCACGCGCCGACTGAATGAGAACAGACCCCAGGGTCGCCGCAGCCGGCACCTTCCGGCCACGCCTGCGCAAAGCAGTGGAGAGAGTCCGCCATGTCCTACCCCGACTTCTTCGACCGA
Organism: Rhodocyclaceae bacterium; assembly: GCA_035331665.1. Classification (GTDB taxonomy): domain Bacteria; phylum Pseudomonadota; class Gammaproteobacteria; order Burkholderiales; family Rhodocyclaceae; genus JAEUNJ01. The sequence continues at coordinate 6,491 of DAOLKI010000139.1, read as the reverse complement.
GTCCCGCGCCTGCGGGTTTGCGACCCCCTGGCCGCCTTCCTGGGCGCCAGCGACGATGGTGTCATGGAATATGCCTACCACGATGCCGTGCGTCTGGCCGGCCATTCCTGTCCGACGGTCGCCTCCGCCTACCGGATTGCCATCCTCGCCCTGTCGCGGCTTTACGAGGGCGAAATGCCGGAACGCGGCGGCGTGACCGTCGAGTTCCGGCAGAAGGAGGACGAGGGGGTGGCCGGGGTGATGGCCGCGGTCGCGACGTTGCTCACCGGTGCTGCCGGCCCGGCCGGCTTCCGGGGGCTCGGTGGCCGGTTCTGCCGCCGTGGCCTCCTGCGTTTCGGCGCTCCGCTTCCCCTCGAATTCCGTTACACCCGGCTCGATACCGGCCGGCGGGTGGACTGTGCGGTGGACCTGAGCCAGGTACCGGGGGACCCCGCCATCCCGTCACTGATGCAGGAATGTCTGCGCGGCCGCGCCGGAAAGGACGAGCAGCGGCACTTCGCCGAACTATGGCAGGGCCGGGTGCGGCGGCTGCTCATCGATCATTGGGACGATACACGGGTGTTCCACGCCGAGTGACCCGGGCCCGCCGGCCGCCCGGTTGACAATCGGCGCGCCAGCCCATAAATTACTGACTGGTCAGTCAGTAAAAGGGTCCTCATGTCCCCCGATTTTTCCCCGCCGACCGTGGAAACGCCGGTCCGGCAACGCCGCAAGGAAGCCCGTCCGGGCGAACTGGCGGCCGCCGCCATGGAGCTGTTTGTCGAGAAAGGCTTTGCCGCTACCCGCCTGGAGGACATCGCGGCGCGGGCCGGCGTGTCCAAGGGCACGGTCTACCTGTACTTCGACGGCAAGGAAGCCTTGTTCAAGGCTGCCGTGGAGGCCGGAATCATCCCGGCCCTCGAGCAGGGCGAGGCCCTCCTGGCGGAGAACGGGCATCCGGCCGACGAACTCCTCCGGGAGTTCATGCGCCGCTGGTGGCGGCTGCTCGGCGAGACCCCTTTCGGCGGTCTGCCCAAGCTGATGCTTGCCGAGGTGCGCAATTTCCCCGAGATCGCCGCCTGGTATCACGAGCAGGTGATCCAGAGGGCCATGCGGCTCATGGGTGCGATCCTCGAGCGCGGCGTCGATCAGGGACTCTTCCGGCCGGTGCCCCCGGAAAGCAGCGTATTCGTCGTCTTCGCGCCGATGCTGATGCTGTTGCTCTGGCGGCATGGTTTCGCCTGTTGCGGGGTGGCCGAGATGCCGTCTCCCGAACAGTATCTCGACAACGCCCTCGACATCCTGATCCATGGCCTGGCCGCCGACGCCGTTCCGGGAGTTGCGCCATGACCCGCCGGCAACGCACCGCCTTTCCTGCCGTCGCCCTGCTGGCGTCCCTCGTTCTCCTGGCCGGTTGCGCGAAGGAACCGACGCCGCCGACACCCCCGAAGGTCGTCCGCGTACTGGTGGCCGGCCAAACCGAGATCGCCGACTCCCAGAGGTACAGCGGAGAAGTGCGTGCCCGCTACGAGACAACGCTCGGGTTTCGCGTCGGGGGCAAGCTCGTGGCGCGCTCGGCGGACGTCGGTACACCGGTCAAGGCGGGACAAGCCCTGGCGCGACTCGACCCCGCGGATGCGGCCCTGCAGGCGGCCCAGGCCGAAGCCCAGCGCGCCCTGGCCGCGGCGGACCTGAAGCGTTTCGAGGATCTGCGCTCGAAGAACTTCGTCAGCCAGTCGGCCCTGGACGCCAGGATCACCGCTGCCAAGGCGGCCGACGCACAGGCCGCCCTGGCACGAAACCAGACCGGTTACGCGACGCTGTTCGCCGACCACCCCGGAGTGATCGCCGCCGTGCTCGCCGAACCCGGGCAAGTGGTGGCGGCGGGCCAAGGCGTCTTCCGTCTGGCCCGCGACGGCGACCGGGAAGTTGCCATCTCGGTTCCGGAATCCGACGTGGCGCGCCTCAAGGTCGGGAGTCCCGCCGAGGTAAACCTGTGGGCCGCGCCGGGGAAACCCTATCGTGGCGAAATCCGCGAGATATCCCCGATCGCCGACCCGGCGACCCGTACCTACCCCATACGTGTCCGCCTGGTGCAAACCGATTCCACCCCCGCCCTCGGCATGACGGCCAGCGTGCGCTTTTCCGGCGCCGCCGCTCCCGCCCTGACCATCCCCCTGACCGCGCTCTATCAGCAGGACGGCGGCGGGGCCGCCGTATGGATAGTCGGCGCCGAGCAGACCGTGTCCCTGCGCCCCGTGAGGGTCGCCCGCTATGCCGATGCCGGCGTCGAAATCGTGGAAGGGCTGGCACCCGGCGAGAGGATCGTCGCGGCGGGCGTGCACAAACTGAGTGCCGGCGAAAAGGTTCGCATCGCCGAGCCGGGTCGGTGAGGGTGTCGCGGTGAGGCGCGTGAATCTTTCCGAGTGGGCCCTGGAGCATCCTTCCATGGTCCTCTACCTGATGGTCGTCCTGGTTGTCGGCGGCGTTCTTTCCTACATCAGTCTCGGCCGTTCCGAGGATCCGGATTTCACCTTCAAGGTCATGGTCGTGCGCACCCTGTGGCCCGGCGCGACCGCCGAGCAGGTGGAGGAACAGCTCACCGAGCGGATCGAGAAAAAGCTGGTGGAGACGCCGTGGGTGGACGTCCTGCGTTCGGCGTCGAAGCCCGGCGAATCCCTCGTCTTCGTGCTGCTCAAGGACTACACGCCGAAAACCGAGGTGCCGGAAGCCTGGCGACAGGTGCGCAAGAAGCTGGACGATATCCGGAGCACCCTGCCGGCCGGGGTCCAGGGACCCTTCCCGAACGACGAATTCGGCGACGTGATGGTGAGCCTGTTTGCCCTCACCGGAGATGGGCACGATCTCGCCGCACTGCGCCGGGAGGCGGACCGCGTCGCCCGCGAACTGAGACGCCTGCCGGACGTCAAGAAGGTCGAACTCGTCGGCGTACAGGACGAAAAGATCTACGTGGAAGTCGCTCCGGCGCGCCTGGCCACCCTGGGACTGCAGCCGGCCCAGCTCTTCGATGCGCTCCAGCGCCAGAATGCGGTGACCCCGGGAGGTTTCGTCGAGACCGAATCGAATCGGATCCGGCTGCGGGTTACCGGCGCCTTCGACAGCGTGGAACGCATCCGCGATGCGGACCTGGCCATCGGCGGGCGCCATTTCCGCCTCGGCGACATCGCCGAGGTGAAACGCGGCTTCGCGGAACCTCCTTCGCCGCGCATGCGCTTCGCGGGCCAGGACGCCATCGGTATCGGCGTCGTGATGGCGCGGGGCGGCGACGTCATCCGCCTGGGCGAGAACCTGGAGCGCGAGATGGGGCGGATCGCCGCCGACCTGCCGGCCGGCATCGAGACCCACGTGGTGGCCGACCAGCCCAAGGTGGTGAAGACGTCGTTGCGCCTGTTCGTCCAGTCGCTCGGCGAGGCCATGATCATCGTTCTGGCCGTTTCCTTTCTGTCGCTGGGCTGGCGCACCGGGACCGTGGTCGCCCTTTCCATTCCCCTCGTGCTGGCCATCACCTTCTTCCTGATGAAGGCCTTCGGCATCGACCTGCAGCGGATCTCCCTGGGGGCGCTGGTCATCTCCCTCGGCCTGCTGGTCGATGACGCGATCATCGCGGTCGAGATGATGGTGGTGAAGATGGAACAGGGCTGGGACCGCTTCAAGGCGGCCACCTTCGCCTACACCTCGACGGCCTTCCCGATGCTGACGGGGACCCTCATCACCGCGGCCGGCTTCACCCCGGTGGGGTTCGCGAAGTCCGGGGCGGGCGAATACACCTTTTCAATATTCGCCGTGGTGACCATCGCGCTGCTCACTTCCTGGATCGTCGCCGTCGTGTTCACTCCCTACATCGGGTTCCGGCTGCTCGACGCCGCGAAACTCCAGGAGAAGGCGCGCCGGCATGGCACCGACATCTACGACACGCCGTTCTACCGCCGCTTCCGTGCCCTGGTGGTCTGGTGCCTGCGCCACCGCTGGCTCGTGATCGCGGCGACGGTCCTCGCCTTTGTCGCCGCCATGGCGGCCTTCAACGTCGGCGTGCAGAAGCAGTTCTTCCCCGCGTCGAACCGTCCCGAATTGCTCGTGGACCTCTGGCTGCCCCAGGGGGCCTCCCTGCGGGCCACCGAAACGGAGGTGAAGCGCGTCGAGGCGCTGCTGAAGGAGGACGCCGGCGTGGCGAACCACACCGCCTACGTCGGAAACGGCGCCCCCCGCTTCTACCTTCCGCTCGACCAGCAGCTGTTCGCCGACAACTTCGGCGAACTGGTGATTCTCACGAAGGACATCCAGTCCCGCGAAACGCTCAAGAAGCGCCTGGAGGCCGCGTTCGACGACCCGGCCGGGGGATTCGGCCACCTGCGGGCGCGGGTGCTCCGTCTGGAAAACGGTCCGCCCGTCGGTTTCCCGGTGCAGTTCCGCGTCATGGGCGAGGACCTGAACACCTTGCGGCGCATCGCGGAGGAGGTGGCGGCCGTGATGCGTCGCGACCCCAATCTGCAGGACGTGAACCTGGACTGGAACGAAAAGGTGAAGAGCCTGCGGGTGGAGCTGGACCAGGACCGCGCCCGGATCCTGGGTGTCTCGAGCCAGGATCTCGCCCAGGCGATGCAGGCCTGGCAGGTGGGAGTCACCATCACCCAGTTCCGCGAGGCGGACCAGGCCATCGACGTGGTATGGCGCGCCGGAACCCCGGAACGGGGCAGCCTCGACCGCCTGCCCGACCTTGCGGTGCCGACGGCCTCGGGCCGCTATGTTCCCCTGTCCCAGGTGGCACGCGTGAAGCCCATCCTGGAAGAGGGCATCATCTGGCGGCGTGACCGCCTGCCGACCATCACCGTTCGTGCCGACATCACGGGCGCCGTCCAGGCCCCCACCCTGTCCCTGCGCATCGATCCGCAACTGAAGGACATTCGCGACCGGCTGCCACCCGGCTACCGGATCGAGGTGGGCGGCGCGATCGAGGAATCGGCCAAGGGCGAGAAATCGATCATGGCCGTGATGCCGCTGATGGTCGTCGGCGTGATCACCCTGCTGATGATCCAGCTGCAGAGCATGCGGCGGACCGCCATGGTGCTGCTCACCGCCCCGCTGGGCATGATCGGCGTGGCGCTGGCCCTGCTGGTCTTCCGGTCCCCGTTCGGCTTCGTCGCCAACCTGGGCGTGATCGCCCTGATGGGGATGATCCTGCGCAATTCCGTGATCCTGGTGGACCAGATCGAGCAGGACGAGGCCGCCGGGAAGAGCGAATGGGAGGCCATCGTCGGTTCCACCGTGCGCCGATTCCGGCCCATCATGCTGACCGCCGCCGCGGCGATCCTGGCCATGGTGCCCCTCACCCGCCAGATTTTCTGGGGGCCCATGGCCGTGGCCATCATGGGCGGGCTCATCGTTGCCACCGTGCTGACCTGCCTCTTCCTGCCGGCCCTCTACGCTGCCTGGTTCCGGGTGAAGGAAGAGTAAAATGCGCCGTTTTTCCGCCGCATTTCCGCCCAATATAAGGGTATGCTAATATAACCGCCGGACCTGATACCATGAACCTGGAAAAAGCCCGCTTCAACATGGTCGAGCAACAAATCCGTCCCTGGGAGGTGTTGGACCCGGACGTGCTCGAACTGCTTTTCGTCGTCCGCCGCGAGGAGTTCGTGCCCGTCGCCCTGCGCGGGCTGGCATTCAGCGATTGCGAGATTCCCCTCGGCCATGGTGCGACCATGCTGGCGCCGAAGATCGAGGCCCATGCCCTGCAGGCCGTCCAGGCGAAGAAGCACGAAAAGGTCCTCGAGATCGGCACCGGCAGCGGCTACATGGCCGCCTTGCTGGCCGCCCACGCGGATCGGGTGTGGACCGTCGAACTGAATCCGGAGCTCGCCGAAACGGCCCGCGCCAACCTGAAACGGCAGGGCATCGAAAACGTGGTGGTCGAGACCGGCAACGGTTCCGCCGGCTGGCCGGCCCACGCGCCCTACGACATCATCGTCGTCTCGGCCAGCGTCCCGGCCGTCCCCGCGGAACTGCTTGCCCAGTTGAAGGTCGGCGGCCGCCTGTTCGCCATCGTCGGCGAACTGCCGGCGATGACCGCGCGCCTGGTCACCCGCACCGGCGAGGCGGCCTACAGCGACGTCGGCCTTTTCGAGACTGCCACCGCGCCCCTGGTCGAGATGGCAGCACGGCCCCGGTTCGCGTTCTGAGGCCGACCTCTCCCGTGCAGCAGATCTCGGCGCCGCAATTGAAGGCCTGGCTCGACGACTCGGGCCGGCAGGCGCCGGTGCTCGTGGACGTGCGGGAGCCTTGGGAATTCGATGTATGCCGCATACCGGGGACGAAACCAATGCCCATGCGCAGCGTGCCGGCCAGGTTCCCGGAGCTCGACCGCAATGCGGAGACCGTCGTGATCTGCCACCACGGGGCGCGCAGTTTCCAGGTCTGCATGTTCCTCGAGCAGCAGGGGTTCACCAAGCTCTTCAACCTCTACGGCGGGGTCGCCGCCTGGGCCCAGCAGGTCG
>DAOLKI010000138.1:0-6657 GCA_035331665.1 Rhodocyclaceae bacterium | reverse complement strand
GTCACGAACAGCGTGAAGTAATACATGAAGAAGTCATAGGACGGGGCGAGGGCCGTGACGATCAGCCCGATGGCCGCGAAGGCGAGGCCGACCAGGAAGACCATGGGCAGCACGGCCAGGGCCATGGCCGGCTGCACCAGGCCCAGGGCCGAGATGACGACCAGGATGGCGGCGCCGGACAGGGTGGCCTTGCTCGCCGCCCAAAGCAGTTCCCCGACCACCACGTCGTCCAGGGACACGGGCGCGTTCATGATCGCCTCCCAGGTCTTCTGCACGTGCATGCGCGAGAAACCCGAATAGAGGGCCTCGAAGGAGGCGGCGTTCATGGCCGAGGCACAGACCGTGCCGGTGGCCAGGAAGGCGATATAGCTCGCGCCGTGGAACTGGGGCAGGGCCTCGGGCATCAGGCTGCCCAGGCCGTAGCCGAGGCCGAACATGTAGATCATCGGGTCGGCCAGGTTGCCGAGCACCGACGGGATGGCCAGCTTGCGCCAGACGAGGAAGTTGCGCCGCCAGACCGCGAGGGCGCGCCAGGAGAATCGGGGCGGTGTCCAGTCCATCAGTCCCGCAACTCCCGGCCGGTGAGCTTGAGGAACACGTCCTCCAGGTTGGCGGGCCGGTGCAGGCTGCGCAGCGCCGGCCGGTCCTCCAGATGGGCGAGCAGCGGCGCCGCATCGCTCACGTAGCAGAAGGCCGTCTCGCCGGAAACTTCGCAACGGCGGGCAAGGCGGCCGGCGTCGGCGGCCGCCCACTCGGGCGCCCCCTCCCCATAGACCTCCACGACCTGCGGCTCGATGTGCGCGCGGATCAGGTCCCGGGGGGCACCCTCGGCGATGATGCGGCCATCGTCCATGATGGCCAGGCGCTGGCAGAGGCGCTCCGCCTCGTCCATGAAGTGGGTGGTGAGGAGGATCGTCTTGCCGGCCGATAACAGGCGCTTCAGGCGCTCCCAGATCAGGTGCCGCGCCTGGGGATCGAGGCCCGTCGTGGGTTCGTCCAGGATCAGCAGGTCCGGGTCGTTCACCAGCGCCCGGGCCAGGGTCAGCCGGCGCTTCATGCCGCCGGACAGGGTCTTGATGCCGGTATTCTCCTTGCCTGCGAGCCCGGCAAACTCGAGCAGTTCGGGCACCCGCGCCTCCATCGCATCGCCCTTGATGCCGAAGTAGCGGGCGTAGACGCGCAGGTTCTCCGCCGCGGTGAAATCCGGGTCCAGGTTGTCGAACTGGGGCACCACGCCGACCCGGGTCCGGGCTTCCCGCGCCCGCCGCGGCACGGGTTCGCCGGCCAGGACGACGCTGCCGGCGTCGGGCGCGATGAGTCCGAGGCAGCAGCGCAGCGTCGTCGTCTTGCCTGCTCCGTTGGGTCCCAGCAGGCCGTAGCATTCGCCCGGCCGCAGCGAGAAGGACACGCCGGCCACCACCTCGCGACCCGCGTAGGACTTGCGCAGCCCGTCGGCGTCGAGGATGCCCCGCCCGCCGGCCATCAGTGTTTCCAGGCCCGGTGGATGATGTCGCGGATCACGTGCAGCTTGCGGTGGAAGAAGTGGTCGGCGCCGGGCACCAGCATGACCGGCAGTTCCTGGGGTTCGGCCCAGGCCAGCACGTTGCCCAGCGGCACCGTCTCGTCCAGATTGCCGTGGATCACCAAGGTGTCGGCGGGCACCGTCTCGGCGCCGTATTCCCGGGCGCCCGGCACGCGGCCGGCGGCGGTGCCCACGAGTACCAGACGGCGGGCCGGATCGCCCGCCTCGGCGAGGCGTCGGGCCAGCCGCGTCGTCACGTAGGCGCCGAAGGAGAAACCGGCCAGGTACATCGGCAGGTGGCCGAAGCGCTGGCGGGCGTAGTCATGGACGTCCATCAGGTCGTCGGTCTCCGCGAAGCCGTGGTCGTGCTCGCCTTCGCTGCCGCCCACGCCCCGGAAACTCGGGCGCAGGGTCACGCAGCCCAGTTCCCGGAAGGCGCGCGCCAGGGTGGTCACCACCTTGTTGTCGGCCGTGCCGCCGAACAGGGGGTGGGGATGGGCCACCAGGGCGATTCCCGTGGCATCGGCGTGGGGCTCGACGAAGACCTCGACCTTGCCGGCCGGGCCGTCCAGAAGCACCCTTTCGTGGCGCGTGGACATCGGGACAGGCCTAGACCTTCAACCGGTCCACGACCTTGCCGCCGACCAGATGGGCATCGATGATCTCGTCGATGTCCTCCCGATCCACGTAGGTGTACCAGACGGCCTCGGGATAGACAACGAGGACCGGCCCCTGTTCGCAGCGGTCCAGGCAACCGGCCGAATTGATGCGGACCTTGCCGGCTCCGGAGAGTCCGAGGGCCTTGATCCGGTCCTTGGCGTAGGCGCGCAGATCCTCGGCGCCATGCTCGGCGCAGCAGGCCTCGCCCGCCGGACGACGGTTCGTGCAGAAGAAGACGTGGTGACGGAAGTGGCTCATGGCTGCTCCAGTGGAAGGCGCCATTATCTCAGGCTGCGGAACCTTTGCCGCCGGTCGCTGCCGACTTTGCCGGCGGCGCCGGTCCGGTTTTCCGCCTCAGGCGGTTGGGCGGTTTTCCCGTTCCGCCAGAAGCTGTTCGAGGGCAGCCGCGGCGCCGGCCAGTTCGCCCGTCATGTGCCCGGCAATGCGGCGCGCCTCCGGCAATTCGCCGTCGCGTGCCGCGTTCTCGGCCTGCCGCCCCAGTTCCGAGAGACGCATGGCCCCCAGCTGCGCACTGGTGGATTTGAGGGAATGCGCCGCGCGCTGCGCTTCGGCCCGGGTCCCCGGGCTGGCGGCGGCGACGGCGGCGATGAGGGCGGGCGTCCCTTCGAGATAACGTTCGACGACCCGCCGCAGGAAGCCGGGGTTGTTGCCGTCCATGGCGAGCAATTCCTCCAGCGGGGCCGGGTCGAGGACTGCGCCAGTGACCCCCGTGGCGGCCGCGGGCGCTGCCGAATCCGCGCCCGGTTGGCCGCCCCGGACAAGGGCGGCCAGCAGGGTGCGGCTGTCGAAGGGCTTGGCCAGGAACTCATCCATGCCGGCTGCCAGGCACTTCTCCCGGTCGCCGGCCATGGCGTTCGCGGTCAGCGCGACGATGCGGGTGCGCCGGCGCCCCGCATCCGCTTCGTGGGCCCGGATCCGCCGCGTCGCCTCGAATCCGTCCACGCCGGGCATCTGGCAGTCCATGAGAATGCAGTCGAAGCTGCCTGCCAGGAACTTCCGCACCGCCTCTTCGCCTTCGCAGGCCACCTGCACTCGATGGCCCGCCTTGCCGAGCATGGCCAGGGCGACCTGCTGGTTGACCTCGTTGTCCTCGACCAGCAACACGGACAGGGGAGCGGCAGGCAGCGGATCCGCCTCGTCGCCGGCGGCCGCATGGGGTGCCGCAGCCGCGACGCGCAGCGGTACCTGGAAATCGAATGTGGAGCCGCGCCCAGCTTCGCTCGTCGCCTCCAGGGTGCCTTCCATGAGCAATGCATACTGCCGGGCGATGTAGAGCCCGAGCCCCGTACCGCCATGGCGCCGCGTGCTCGTGGCGTCCAGTTGCACGAAGGGCGCGAACAGGCGCGCCAGTTGATCCGGGGTCATCCCGGCTCCGGTGTCGGCGACCCGGAAGCGCAGCCGGACGCTCCCCGCGCCGGCTTGCAGGACATCCACGGTGAGCGTGACGCCGCCGCGCTCCGTGAATTTGACGGCGTTGCCGAGCAGATTGAGCAGGATCTGGCGCAATCGCCCTTCGTCGCCCGTCAAGGCTTCCGGCAACCCCGGGGCGGCACGAACTTCCACGCCGAGGCCCTTCTCCTCGGCGAGCGGTCTGATCACCTCCACGACCTGTTCGATCAGCCGCCGGGGCTCCAGCCGCGATTCGACCAGATCGATGCGCCCGGCCTCGATCCGCGACACGTCCAGGATGTCGTTGATGATGCGCAGCAGGGCCCGGGCCGAGCCGTGGATGCCGGTTGCCCATTGCCGCTGGTCCGTCGCGAGGCGCGAAGCGAGGAGCAGTTCCGAAAATCCGATCACCGCATTCATCGGCGTGCGGATCTCGTGGCTCATGTTGGCGAGGAACTGCGACTTCGCCCTGCTTGCCAATTCAGCCTGCTCCTTGGCGACGGCGAGGGCCGCCGTGGCTTCCCGTTCCCGCGTCATCTCGCGGACCACCGTGAGCAGGGCCGGGCCATCGGCCAGGGGCACCACCGAGGTCATCGTCTGGATGTACCGCGGATGGCCCAGGGCGTCGACGAAGGGATACTCGTTGGTCACGACGGTGCCGCGCGGACCGGCAATGGCCTCGGCGGCCCGCCGTCGCGCCTCCTCCCGGGATTCGGGCGCCAGATAATCGGTGAGCCGCTTGCCCAGCAGGTCCTCCGGTTTTTCCTCGCCGACCAATTCCGCCGCGACCCGATTGGCGGTAAGCACGACATCTCCCCGGTGCAGGTAGTAGGCGAGGGGAGCCGCCTCGATGATCTGGCGCAGCCGGTGCTCGCTCTCATCCACGTCTCGCATCGCGTCCCGGAAGGTATTGGAAAAGGCGTACAGCACCACGCCCATCGCCCCGACGACGATGCAATCCATGAGCAGGATGTTGGCGAGGGGAATGGCCTGGACCGCGGCCAGGTTGACCAACCGCCCCTGCCGTTCCAGCGCGAACAGGACCACCATCGACGCCACCGCCAGGACCGTCGCCACGAGGCCGGCCCGCGGGCCGATGAGCAGCGAGGCGAGGAGGACCATCGAACTGAAGAGTCCGATGGAGTAGCTGTGCAGGCCGTATTCGGCGACGACGACGAAGAACATCACGCCGACGTAGATCGCGGCGCACACCAGTGCGGCGCCGATCCTCGGATGTCCCCGGCGGGCCAGGAAGAAGGCGGCGACCGCCATCGCGGCGGCCCCCACGAAACCGGCAACCTGGGCCGATCGCATCGGTCCCGACCCGTGCGGCAGGATCAGGGCAAAGCCGATCAGGGCGACCAGCGACACCGCGGTGACCAGCCAAAGGGTCGTGCGGGTGACGAATCGTTCCAGGCGATTGTGGGGCGGCGCGGACCTGTTCACCATTGTTACCCCGGCCTCCGGACGGCATGCGGTCCGGGGCCCGTGCATCTCCATAAAGCCGCAGCGCGCGCCATCATAGTCACAATTGCGCGCTTGCGTGTCCCTTTGGCCTTTCGACGGACGGCACGGCATCGGGTGGGCCGTGACACGATAAACTCGCGGCGGCCCCCGGATAGTCGGGCCGCCGCCCGCGGCGCCGCGTCGAACCGGCGAGAACTCGCACTGCACCGAGGAACCCGGATGACGGAACCTGCTCAGCCATCCCCCACCGGAGAGTCGACCGAACGGCTCGTTTATGCCGAGCGGATTTCCCTCCTGTATCGGCTGACGCCGATGACGCTCGGCACGGCCGTCGTCTTCTCGCTGATCGTGGCCTGGACGCTGCACGGATCGGTCAGTGGCCGCGTCATCCTGGCGTGGTGCCTCGCCAACAACCTCGTTTCCCTCGTCCGCTACCTGGACATCCGCGCGTACCGCCGGGCCGCACCGCCTCCGGAGCACGCTGGCCGATGGCTGCGCCGCTTCGTACCCCTGACCCTTTGCGCGGGCATCATCTGGGGCCTGATGGGGACCGTGCTCCTGCCGCGCGACGACATCGCCATCCAGGCCATCATGACCGTGTTCCTGGTCGGCACCGCCGCCGTGGGGTTGTTCACGCTTTCCAGTTCCCTGATCGCCTATGCGGTGCTGGCCGGCCCGGTGCTCATCCCCCCGGCCGTCTACATGATCTCGATGGGGCGCGTCGAGACGCTCGGTCTGGGGGCGGCCCTGCTGTTCTTCGTCCTGCTGGTCTTCCTCAACGCGCGCCGTGCGGTGCGGAACACGGTCGAGATGCTGACCCTTCGATTCGCCAACGCAAGGATTGCCGCCGAGCGCGAACTGGCCCTGCACGCGGCGGAGGCGGCCGGGCGGGCCCGATTGCAGTTTCTGGCCAACATGAGCCACGAGATCCGGACCCCGTTGAACGGAATTCTCGGCATGGCGCAATTGCTCGAAACGGGCGCCCTCGACGCCGCGCAACGGCACCGCGTGGACGCGATCCGCGCCTCCGGCCAGCACCTTCTGGTATTGATCAACGACATCCTGGATTTCTCCAAGCTGGATGCAGGAAAACTGGAGATATTCCCGGAACCCTTCGAGGTCCGCCGCCTCCCGCGTGAAGTCACGGATCTGATGTCTGCCCGGGCTCAGGAGAAGGGTCTCGGCCTGTCGATGACGGTGGCACCGGACGTGCCCGAGTGGCTGACCGGCGATGCGGGCCGCATCAAGCAGGCTTTGAACAATCTGATCTCCAACGCTGTCAAATTCACCGACAGCGGCGGCGTGCAGGTGGCCGTGGGGCTTGTCGGCGCCGCAGGGACGGAGGGTTGCGTCACGGTGCGTTTCGCTGTCCGGGACAGCGGTCCGGGCATCGCCGGGGCGGACCAGGCGCGGCTGTTCCAGATGTTCAGCCAGGTGGACGGATCGCCGACGCGGCGGCACGGGGGCACGGGCCTGGGCCTCGCGATATCCCGGCAGCTCGTCGAACTGATGGGAGGACGCATAGGATGCGAGAGCCGCCCGGGCCAGGGGGCCACGTTCTGGTTCGAGTTGCCGCTCGCTGCGGCCGCGGCCCCGGT
>DAOLKI010000137.1:0-6742 GCA_035331665.1 Rhodocyclaceae bacterium | reverse complement strand
TGATCTTCATGATCCTGATCGGCGCCACCCTGTTCAACTACTTCATCGACGCGACCGGCTTCACCCAGGGCCTGATCGGGCAGGTCCGGGACCTGGGGCTCGGACGCTACTGGATCCTGGCGCTGGTCTGCCTCTTCTACATCGTCCTGGGTTGCCTGATGGACAGCCTGTCGATGATCCTGCTGACCATCTCCGCCGTGTATCCGCTGATGACCAGCCTCGGATTCGACCCCGTCTGGTTCGGCGTCATGCTGGTCACACTGGGCGAAATCGGCATGATCACGCCGCCGGTGGGGATGAACCTCTTCGTCCTGCAGAGCGTCTCCCCCGGCCTGCGCCTGGAAACGGTGTCCCGCGGCATCCTCCCCTTCGTCGCGGCGGACGGCGTGCGCCTGCTTCTGCTCACCCTGTTTCCGGTCATCGCCACCTGGCTGCCGTCGCAGATGCGCTGATCGGAGCCACGTATCATGTCGCGGTGAGCGCGCGACAGCCCTCTTCTCCGTTGCTGCCGGCCCTGGCGGCCCAGGTCCTCGGCGCGGTGCCGGCGGGCATCGCCCTGGCGTTCGTTCCCCGCCTCGCCGAGATCCCCCTGCTGCTCGCGCTGCTGCAGGGTGGGTGTGCCGCCATCGTCAGCCGGTTGCAGCGGACGCCCGCCTGGTGGATTCCGATCCACCTCCTTTTCCTGCCCCTGGCCGTCCTCGCGGGCCGGCTCCCGGTGCCGCCGGCCGCCTGGCTGGCCGGTTTCGTGGTGCTGGCGCTGGTCTTCTGGCGGACTGACCGCAGCCGCGTCCCCCTCTACCTGTCCAACCGGACCACCGCGGAATGCGTGGCCGGATTGTTGCCCGGCGGCGGCGGGCAGGTGGTGGACCTGGGCTGCGGCGAAGGCGGGTTCCTGGCGGCGGTGGCCCGCACGCGCCCGGATTGCGCTTTCCTGGGCATCGAGCACGCCCCGCTGCCCTGGCTGATCGCCCGGTGGCGGACCCGGGACCTGCCCAACGTCGCGATCCGTTACGGCGATTTCTGGCATCTGGACCTGGGACCCTACGCCGTGGTCTATGCCTTCCTGTCGCCGGCCCCGATGGCCCGCCTGTGGGAGAAGGCGAGCCGCGAAATGGGCGCCGCCTCCCTGTTGGTTTGCAACAGTTTTCCGGTCCCCGACGTCGTTCCGGCCGACGAGATTCAGCTCGGGGACACCCGCCGGACCCGGCTTTTCGCCTACCGGCCGGGGGGCTGAAAAACGGCGGCAATCCCTCGCATTTCCTACCATCGTGCCGGGGACCCTTCGCCAATAATCCGCCCTGATGCCGTGGCCGGAAGGGTCGGTCGTGCGGCGGAGGGAAGAATGGCGGACATCATCTGCGTGATCGGCAACAAGGGCGGGACGGGAAAGACGACCCTGTCCCACATGCTGTGCCAGGGCCTGGGGCTGCTCGGCCAGCGGTCCGTCTGCGTGCTCACCGACACCCACCGGGATCCCCTGGACCCGAAGGAACGCCGCTACCTGATCGCGGACGCGAGGTCGCGGGAGGCGTTGGGCAAGGTCGTCGACAAGATCCGCTCCCTGCGCGCGTGGATGGGCGTCATCGACGGGGGCGGCAACCGGACCGAGATGGACCGCCGGCTGTACGGCCTCGCCGATCTGGTGCTCCTGCCGTTCCGGGATTCCCACGAGGACCTGCGCACCGTGATCCGGGACCTGGAAATGTTTCCCCGGGCCTACGCGATCCCCACCCAGTGGCCAACCAACGCGTGGCAGCGGGAAGCGGCCGAAAAGACCGTCGCCCAGTTCCTCGGGCCCTACCGGGACCGGGTCCTCGAACCGGTGTTCGCCCTGTCCGCCTCCAAGCAGCTGCTGCAGTCGAAACTGCCGCAGAGCCTCCCGACGCCTCTGGCCAACGCCTGCCGGAGCGCGGCCCACCAGGTCCTCGACCTGCTCCAGGTTCCCCTCGGCGGCACGGATCCGGTCGCCGGGCTGGCCGCCACCCCGGCCAGCCAACGCGGCCCGCTGCTCGCCACGGCCTGACCGGGGCCGCCCGGCCCCACCCCATTGGTCCGGCCGCACCCGCCCGCCGGGGTAGCCCGGAATTCGCCTTGCCACCCGGGCGGGCACCGACGAAAATGCCGGGCGACAGGGGAAATGCATGAAGAATTGGCGTATCGAAACCCGGGTGCAGTTCGTCGCGCTGGTGCCGGGTGCCGTGATTGCCTTTGCGTTGGTCGCCTACTTCCTGACCGTCCGCTATGGCGACACCGAGAAGGAACTGGTGAGCCGGGGCCACGCGCTGACCCGCCAGCTGGCGCAGGCGGCGGAATACGGCGCCTTCTCGGGCAACGTCGTCGAACTGCGCCGTCTGGCCGTGCTCGCCTCGCGGGAGCCGGACGTCACCGCCGTCACGTTCACGGACCGGGACGGCACGCCGTGGGTCATCGCCGGATCGCCCCAGGTGCCCTCCCTGTCCGCCCAGGCCCCCGCCGGGGCGCCGAGAACGGGGCCCGACGGGATGACCCTGGCCTTCGACGCGCGCATCGAGCCCGTCCCGGCCGCCTTCGACGATCCGGGTCCCGGAACCGCCGGGAGCGCCTCCATCGGCCCCCTCGGGACGGTGCATGTCGAGATGTCCCGGCGCGACGTGGAAACCCGGAAATGGGAGATCCTGGGCGTCACGGCGGCCCTGATGCTCATGCTCCTCGTAGCGGCGGGTTTTCTTGCCCGACGGCTGGGCCGGGACGTCACGCAGCCGCTGCGCGAACTCGAGCGGGTCGTTTCCGCCATCCGGCACGGCCGCATGGAGGAACGGGTCAGGCCCCACGCTTCCGGCACCCTGCGCGAACTCGAGGAAGGCATCAACGCCATGGCGGCCAGCCTTGCGGCGTCCCGGCAACGCAGCGAAATGGCGCTTGCCGACAGCGAGGCGGCGTTGCGGCGGCAACACCAGTTCGCCGATGCGCTCCTCAAGGCCCAGTCGGATGCGGGTATTGCCACAGTCGTCGTCGAGGATGGCCGGATCGTCTACAGCAATCCGGCGATGCGCCTGATGAGCGGCTATTCGGAAGTCGAACTCGGCCAGATGGCCACCTTCATCCAGCTGATCCATCCGGAAGCGCACGGTTTCGTCCTCGACAACTACCGGCGGCGCCTGTCCGGGGAACATTTCGACAACCGCTACGAGATTCCCTACGTCAATCGGCAGGGGGACGCGCGCTATGCCGAGGTGTCCATCGCGCGCATCCCGACCGCGCGCGGCAACGGCATCCTGGTCGTCGCCTTCGACAGCACCAAGCGCAAGCTCGACGCCGAACGGCTCGCGGTGGCCCACGCCGAACTGCGGGAGCAGAAGGAGGCCGCCGAGAAGGCCAGCCAGGCGAAATCCCGGTTCCTGGCGGCCGCCAGCCACGACCTGCGCCAACCGCTGCACGCCCTGTCGCTGTTCGTCAGCGAGCTGGAGGGCACGCACCAGACCTCCGCCCAGCGCCGGCTGGTGCGCCGCATCGGCGTCGCCGCAGACTCGATGAACGAGATGCTGCTGGCATTGCTCGACATCTCCCGCATCGATCTGGCCGGGATCGCCCCGCAGATCCAGGAATTTCCGCTGCAACCGCTGCTCGAACGGGTGGTCGGCAACCACGCCGGCGAGGCCCGGGAAAAAGGCCTGCGCCTGTCGGCCGCGCCCACCCGCGCCTGGACGCGCAGCGATCCCCGGCTGCTCGAACGCATCGTGGGAAACCTGCTGACCAATGCGCTTCGCTACACGGACGAGGGAGGGGTGGTCATCGGGATCCGCCGTCACGGCGGGCAGGACCTGCGTCTCGAGGTGTGGGACACCGGCATCGGCATCGAGGCGGAGCACATACCGCTCGTTTTCCAGGAGTTCTATCAGGTGGCCAATCCGGAGCGCGACGCCCGCAAGGGCCTCGGCCTCGGCCTTGCCATCGTCCAACGCCTGTCCCAGGGGCTCGGCCACGCGGTCCAGGTCCGTTCGGTGCCGGGACGCGGGACGATCTTTTCCGTGGTCCTGCCGCGCGCCCCCGCCCGGATTTCCAGTCCGCCACCGGAACCGGAGCCCGACCGCCAGGCGGAGGTGCTGGTCGTCGCGCCGAAGGAGGAGGAAATGGCACGGCTGTGCGGCAAGATGATGGAATGGGGATGCCGGGTGAGGGCGGTCGCCGACCCCGCGGAAGCCGTCGGCCTGGCGGCGACGGCGACGCTGATCGTTTGCGACGAGACGCTTTGCGTCCCCCTGGCGGAACGCATTCCCCCGCAGGCCCGGCTGATGCCGCTGCTCGTCGTCGGCGAGTTCGCGGACGACGGGGAATGGCCCACGTCGGCACGGATCGCGAAGCCGGTGCGGCCGGCGAAGTTGCGCGCGCTGCTGCAGCACCTGCTGCCCCGCGCCTTCGAAAATCCCTCCGGGTAGGCGCCCGTTGCGCCGGGGATCCTGCCCGGCGGCGCGGCCCGACCGGCCGCGGCCTCCTTCAGACGGCGCGGGCCCGCTTCGCCTTGTTGACCAGCAGCAGGGCCTGGGCGCGGTTGGCGACGTTGAGCGCCTTGAGGATCGCCGACACGTGGATCTTCACCGTGCCCTCGGTCAGGTCGAGCATGTCGCCGATCTGGCGGTTGGTCTTGCCCTGGGAGAGGAGGTCCAGAACGCGCGTCTGGGCCACGGTCAAGCCGAAGCGCTCGGCCGTCGTGCGCCCTTTGCCGCGCTCCTGGTGGAAACGGGGGGGAAGGAAGACCTCGCCGTCGAGCACGCTGCGCAGCGCGCTGAGCAGGACCGCGGTCGAACTCGATTTGGGCACGAAACCGGAAGCCCCGGACCGCACGCAGCGCGCGATCGTGTCGTTGTCCTCGAGGGCCGACAGGATGACCACGGGCACCGAGGGAAAGCGCTTGCGCAACGCACCCAGCAGTCCCAGTCCCGGGCTGTCGGGCAGCATCAGGTCGAGCAGGACCAGGTCGGTTTCCGGATGGCCTTCCAGGCAGGCCAGGGCCTCGGCCGCATTGGCGGCCCCCAGCGTGGCCACCCGGGTTTCCAGGTTCTTCAGGGTCTGCAGCAGCCCTTCGCGGACCAGGGCATGGTCTTCGACGACGAGGAGGGTCAGCACGATTTCGCTCGGCGAATGATGACAGGCGCGAGTGTACCGCGAACGGCGGCGGCGTGGCGTGCGGGGATCGGGATCGGGTATCATCGAACGCCCACCCCAAGGAGATCCCCATGTCAAACCAGAACGCCGATCCCCTCGAATTCCTCAAGCAGATGTGGAGCAACATGGGTTTTCCGCTGCCCGGCATCGTCACACCGACCCTGGACGTGGACGAACTGGACCGGCAGATCGCCAACCTGAAGACCGTGGAGGGCTGGCTGAAGATGAACCTGCAGACCCTGCAGATGAGCATCCAGGGCCTGGAGATGCAGCGCCTGACGCTGCGCACCATGCAGGCCATCAGCGAATCGGCCACCGGGGAAAACGCCGGCAACCTGTTTGCGACGGCCACCGCCGCCTTCAACCCGGCCCTGTGGCCCTGGGGTTTCGGTCAGCGCGCGGAATCCTCCGCCGACGCCGCCTCGTCGGGCGACGACCGCAAATAGCCGGCGGCGCGGCCGGACCGGGTCAGCGCGCCATGCCGACCCGCATGACGCCCCCGCCCGCCGCGACCATCGGCAACGCGCGGGCCAGGGCGATCGACGCCCGGGCCAGGGCATCGAACGACATCGGCGGGTCGAGGGCGAAATAGCCCAGGCGTTCGCGTCCGGTCCGGAAACGGTCGCCCAGGCGCATCCGGCGGCGCAGGACGAGCCCGAGCAGGATCAGGCCGAATCCGGGCAGCAGGACGAGGGCCGTGGACGCGGACGCGTCCCGGTCAGTCGTACTTGCGCGCGTCCTCGATGACCTTGCCGTCGTTGGCAAGGCCGCCCGGCGCCACGAAGCGGACCTCGCCGCGCAGCTTGGTCACATCCCGCAGGGTTTCCGCGACGGATTTCGCCATGGCCTCGTCGGCCGCCGCCTCGCACATCAGCGTCATCTGGTCGTTGGCATCGGGATTGGTCACCACCAGCCGGGCGCGGGCGATCGCCGGGTGGCGCTTCACCACCTCGGCCACCTGCTCGGGATGCACGAACATGCCCTTCACCTTCGTGGTCTGGTCGGCGCGGCCCATCCAGCCCCTGATGCGCATGTTGGTGCGGCCGCAGGGCGACGCGCCGGGCAGCACCGCCGACAGGTCGCCCGTCCCGAAGCGGATCAGCGGGTAGTCCGCATTGAAGCTCGTGACCACCACCTCGCCCACCTCGCCTTCGGATACCGGGTCGCCGGTGCCGGGGCGGACGATCTCCACGATCACCCCCTCGTCCACCACGAGGCCCTCGCGGGCCGCCGTCTCGTAGGCGATGACGCCGAGGTCGGCCGTCGCATAGGCCTGGTAGCCCTCGATGCCCCGCGCGCGCAGGCCGTCGCGCACCGGCGGCAGGAAGGCCTCGCCGGATACCAGGGCCTTCTTCAGCGACGGGAGGGCGATGCCCATCTCGTCGGCCTTCTCCAGCAGGATGCGCAGGAAGGACGGCGTGCCCACGTAGCCGTGCGGCTGCAGGTCGCCCATGGCCTGCACCTGCTGCTCGGTCTGTCCGACACCGCCGGGAAACACCGTGCATCCGAGGGCGCGGGCGCCGGCCTCGAGGATCCAGGCCCCCGGCGTCATGTGGTAGGAGAAGCTGTTGTGGATCAGATCCCCGGGCCGGAAACCGGC
>DAOLKI010000136.1:0-6745 GCA_035331665.1 Rhodocyclaceae bacterium | reverse complement strand
GACCACGGGGGCCGCGCCCAGTTCATATTTCTGCGCCCAGCGGGGATGCAGTTCGCCGATCGAGCCGATCCGGCGCCCGTCCTGCAACACGGCGGCCGCCCGGCCCGGATGCAGCGCCGGATGGGCGGTTTTCTCGAAGCGCAGGGCGTCGGGCGGAAAGAGCGCTTCCACATCGCCCTTCACGTCGAAGAAATCCACCGGGCGGGCCGGCAGGCCCCATTGTTCCGGCGCGGCGGCGCCGGCGCACAGGCCGCCCAGGAGCAGCGGCTGCTCGAAACCCGGCACTACGCCGCCCTCCGCGCGCTTGCGGAAGGCACGGCCGATCTCGAAGACCCGCACGCGCTCCGTCTGGCGCTTGCGGTTGAAGGCGAGATTGCCCACCAGGCCGCCGATCAGCGAGGTGCGCATCACCGCCATCTGGCTGGCAATCGGGTTGGCCAGCACGATGGGGGCCCGATTGCCGCAGAAGTCGGCCTCCCAGGCCGCCTCGACGAAGCTGAAATTCACCACCTCGTGGTAATCGCGCGCCGCGACGGCGCGGCGCAGGGCCATCGGGCCGCGCCAGGCCTCGGCCTGGGGCAGCATGGCCATCGGCGCCCGGGGCGCCCGGGCGGGGATGTTGTCGTAGCCGTGCAGCCGGGCCAATTCCTCGATCAGATCCTCCTCGATGGCGATGTCGAATCGCCACGAGGGGGGGGTCACCGTGAAGACCGAGTCCGTCCCCTCCCCGTCCCGGTCGAAAGAGAAACCCATGCCTTGGATGAGCCGTGCGATCTGGGCATCGGTGAGCGGAATCCCGATCACGCGGGCCGCACGGGCGGCGCGCAGTCGAACCGGTGCCCGCTGCGGCAGGCAGTCCTCGGCGACCGCTTCGACCACGGGGCCGGGCCGGCCGCCGCAGATCTCCAGGATCAGTTGCGTCGCACGCTCGATGGCCCGCCGCTGGAGCATGAAATCGACGCCCCGTTCGTAGCGGTAGGAGGCGTCGGACGAAAAGCCGAGGGCCCGGGCCTTGCCGGCGATCGCGTCGGGGCTGAAGAAGGCGCTCTCCAGGAACAGGTCCCGCGTCGCCAGCGTGATGCCCGATTCCTCGCCGCCCATGATGCCCGCCATGGCCAATGGCCGCGCCTGATCGGTGATCAGGGCGGTGTCCGCCGCGGGCTCCACCGTCTGTTCGTTGAGCAGCAGCAGCTTCTCGCCGGGCTCGGGCAGGCGGACGTGGATCGCGCCGGTCAGCCGCGCATTGTCGAAGGCGTGCAGCGGCTGTCCGAGTTCGAGCATCACGTAGTTCGTCACGTCCACCAGCGCGGAGATGGAACGGATGCCCGACCGTTCCAGGCGCTGCCGCATCCAGGCAGGCGACGGGGCAGCCGCGTGGACGTCGCGGATGATGCGACCGCAATAGCGTGGGCAGTGCGCCGGCGCGTCGAGCACGACGCCCCGGGTCTCATCGTGCACCGGTGGCACCGGCGCCACTTCCGGCAGCATCAACGGGGCCCCGGTCAGGGCCGCGACTTCCCGGGCGATACCGGTCAGCGACAGGCAGTCGGCCCGGTTGGGGGTGAGCTTCAACGTGATCAGGTGGTCGTCCAGACCGAGCACGCGGCGGACATCCGCACCGACGGGCGCGTCCGCCGGCAGGTCCAGCAGGCCGGAATGGTCCTGCGACAGGCCCAGTTCGCGGGCCGAGCACAGCATGCCGGAACTCTCGATGCCGCGCACCTTGGCGCGGCGGATTTCCAGGTCCGGCAGGCGGGCCCCGACCAGGGCGCAGGGCACCTTCATGCCGACCGCCGCGTTGGGCGCGCCGCAGACGATCTGCAGCACGCCGTGCTCGCCGGTATCCACGCGACAGAGCTTCAGGCGGTCCGCATCGGGGTGCTTCTCGGCGGCGAGGATGTGGCCCACCACGACCGCGCCGAAGGGGGGCGCCACCGGTGTCATTTCCTCGACCTCGAGACCCGCCATGGTGAGCAGGTGGCAGAGGTCCGCCGTGGACAGCGGCGGATCGACGAGGGAGCGCAGCCAGGATTCCGGAAATTGCATGTTATTTGAATTGCGACAGGAAGCGCAGGTCGCCGTCGAAGAAGAGGCGCAGGTCGCCGATGCCGTAGCGGAGCATCGTCAGGCGATCCGGCCCCATGCCAAAGGCGAAACCCGTGTAGCGTTCCGGGTCGATACCCCCGAAGCGCAAGACATTGGGATGGACCATTCCGCAGCCGGCGATTTCCAGCCAGCGGCCCTCCAGCGGACCGCTCTGGAAGGCCACGTCGATCTCGGCCGACGGTTCCGTGAAGGGAAAGAAGGAGGGACGGAAACGCACCTTCATGTCGTCCGACTCGAAGAAGCGGCGCAGGAAGTCGGCGACGACGCCCTTCAGGTCGGCGAAGCTGACATCCTCGCCGACCCAGAGGCCCTCGACCTGGTGGAACATCGGCGAATGGGTGGCGTCCGAATCGACCCGATAGACGCGGCCCGGGCAGATCACCCGGATCTCGGGCATCGGATCGAGATGCCTGTACTTCTCCACGTGGGCCAGCATGGCGCGGATCTGCACCGGGCTGGTGTGGGTGCGCAGCAGCACGTCCTCCCTGACCCGCCCGTCGTCGGAGAGCAGGTAGAAGGTGTCGTGCATGGACCGGGCGGGATGCTTCTCCGGCGTGTTCAGGGCCGTGAAGTTGTGCCAGTCGGTCTCGATCTCGGGGCCGTCCGCCACTTCGAAGCCGATGGAGCGGAAGAGCTGCTCGATGCGCTCCAGGCTCCGCGTGACCGGATGCAGGCCGCCCAGGCCGCGGCCCCGGCCCGGCAGCGTCACGTCCAGGGCCTCGGCGGCCAATTGGGCCTCCAGGGCCGACTCGCGCAGCGCCTCACGGCGCGCCTGCAGCGCCCCTTCGACCTTCTCCTTGGCGGCGTTGATGGCCGCTCCGACCGATTTGCGCTCCTCCGCCGGGAGTTTGCCCAGACCCTTCAGGAGGGCCGTCAGCGAGCCTTCCTTGCCCAGGTAGCGTGCTTTCGCCTCTTCGAGTTTCGCCGGCTCGGACACGGCGGCGAAATCGGCAACGGCGCTTTCGACCAGGTTATCCAGTTGTTCCATGGGACGTGAAAAAGGGAGGCCCCGGGGCCTCCCCTCTTTGCGCTAGCGGTGGATCAAGCGCCGAGTCGGGCCTTGGCCTGGTTCGCCAGTTGGGCGAAGGCGGCCTTGTCGAAGACGGCCAGGTCGGCGAGGACCTTGCGGTCCACCTCGATGGAAGCCTTCTTCAGGCCGTCCATCAGCGTGCTGTACTTCATGCCCAGTTCCCGGGCGGCCGCGTTGATACGCGCGATCCACAGGGAACGGAATTGGCGCTTGCGCTGGCGGCGGTCCCGGTACTGGTACTGGCCGGCCTTCATCACCGCCTCTTTGGCGATGCGATATACGTTCTTGCGACGGCCGCGGTAACCCTTGGCGGCGTCGAGGACCTTCTTGTGGCGCGCGCGCGCCGTTACACCGCGTTTGACTCGTGGCATGGTGGCTTCTCCTTAGGCGTTGGGCAGCATGGCGCGGACGGCTTTGACGTCCGAGTCATGGACGGTGAGGACGCCGCGCAGATGGCGCTTCACCTTCGTCGTCTTCTTGGTCAGGATATGACGCTTGAACGCCTGGGCGCGCTTGATGCTGCCGCTGCCGCGCACTTTGAAGCGCTTGGCAGCCCCGCTCTTGGTCTTCATCTTCGGCATGGCCGATACTCCGTTTATTTGACGGTGCCGGGTGGCCTTCACCGCGAAGGCGCTTCATGACCCGCAACCGCTTGTGGGTCCGGCGCCTCGCGGTACCGGACCATCCTGCCCCGCCCTCGCGGGCGGGAAGAATTCAGTGTTTGCCCTTCTTCGTCGGCGCCAGGATCATGATCAGCTGGCGGCCTTCCATCTTCGGGAACTGCTCGACCTGGGCGATGGCCTCCAGGTCTCCCTTGATCCTTTCCAGCATCCGCATGCCGATTTCCTGGTGGGCCATCTCGCGGCCCCGGAAGCGCAGCGTGATCTTCGCCTTGTCGCCCTCGCCGAGGAATTTCGTGACGTTGCGCAGCTTGATCTGGTAGTCGTTCTCGTCGGTGCCGGGGCGGAATTTGACCTCCTTCACCTGCACCTGTTTCTGCTTCAGCTTCGCCTCGTGGGCCCGCTTCGACTCCTGGTACTTGAACTTCCCGAAGTCCATCAGCTTGCACACGGGCGGCTGCGCCATCGGCGCGATTTCCACCAGATCCACGCCAGCCTCCTCGGCCATGCCGAGTGCCTGACGAACCGAAACGATACCGAGTTGTTCCCCAGCCTCGCCGACCAGGCGGATTTCGGGGGCGGTTATTTCCTCATTGAGGCGCTGCGTCTTCTCCTGGGCGATGGTGCATTACTCCGAAAAGTCAAAAAAATCAGGCCGCCGCGCCCCTGCTCCGCTTTTCGTTCAGCAGGCGTTCGATCAAGGCTTCTGGGGACATCTGCCCGAGATCCTTGTTGCCCCGGGCACGCACGGCGACCAACCCTGCGGCTTTTTCCTTGTCGCCGACGACGACGAAGTACGGCCGCTTCAACAAGCTATGTTCGCGGATTTTATAGTTAATTTTCTCCCCGCGCAAATCCGTTTCGACCCGTAAACCGGCTGCCCGCAGCATTTTCGCCACACCTTCCGCATAGTCCACCTGGCTCTCGGAGATGTTCAGCACGACCGCCTGGACCGGCGCGAGCCACAGCGGCAGCGCTCCGGCATGGTTCTCGATCAGGATGCCGATGAAGCGCTCCAGGGAACCGAGAATGGCCCGGTGCAGCATCACCGGCGTGTGGCGGGCATTGTCCTCGCCGACGTATTCGGCGCCGAGGCGGCCCGGCATCGAGAAATCCACCTGGATGGTGCCGCATTGCCAGGAGCGGCCGATGGCGTCCTTGATGTGGAATTCGATCTTCGGGCCGTAGAAGGCGCCCTCGCCCGGAAGTTCTTCCCATTCGAGGCTGCTCGCGCGCAGGCCGGCGCGCAGGGCTTCCTCGGCCTTGTCCCAGAGTTCGTCGGCACCGACGCGGCTGGCCGGGCGCAAGGCGAGCTTGACGGCGATGTGGGTGAAGCCGAAGTCGGCATACACCTTGCGGACCAATGCGTTGAACGCGGTGACTTCCGGCTGGATCTGGTCCTCGGTGCAGAAGATGTGGCCGTCGTCCTGGGTGAAGCCCCGCACCCGCATGACGCCGTGCAGCGCACCCGAAGGCTCGTTGCGATGGCATGACCCGAATTCGCCGTAGCGCAGCGGCAGGTCGCGGTACGAACGGACGTCGGTGTTGAACAACTGGATGTGGCCGGGACAGTTCATCGGCTTGACCGCGTACTCGCGGTTTTCCGATTCGGTGGTGAACATGTTGTCCTTGAAATGTTCCCAGTGGCCGGAGCGTTCCCACAGGGAACGGTCGAGCACCTGCGGGCACCGTACCTCCTGATAGCCGTTGTCCCGGTATACCTGACGCATGTACTGTTCGATCTCCTGCCACACGGTCCAGCCGTGCGGATGCCAGAAGACGAGGCCCGGCGCCTCCTCCTGCAGGTGGAACAGGTCCAGCTGGCGACCGAGCTTTCTGTGGTCGCGTTTTTCCGCCTCCTCGAGCATGTGCAGGTAGGCGTCCAGTTCCTTCTGGGAGGCCCAGGCCGTGCCGTATACCCGCTGCAGCTGCTCGTTCTTCGAGTCGCCGCGCCAGTAGGCGCCCGCCACCTTCATCAGCTTGAAGGCCTTGAGGCGCCCGGTCGACGGGACGTGGGGGCCGCGGCAGAGGTCCACGAACGCCCCCTCCCGGTAAAGGCCGATGGGCTCGCCGGCGGGAATCGCCGCGATCAGCTCCGCCTTGTAATGCTCGCCGATGGACTTGAAAAAGGCGACGGCGGCGTCGCGGTCCCATTCCTCCCGGGTCACCGGGAAGTCCTGCCTGGCCAGCTCGGCCATCCGCTTCTCGATGGCCGCGAGGTCCTCCGGGGTGAAGGGACGCTTGTAGGCGAAGTCGTAGTAGAACCCGTTCTCGATCACCGGGCCGATGGTCACCTGGGCCTCGGGAAACAGTTCCTTCACCGCGTAGGCCAGCAGGTGGGCCGTCGAATGCCGGATGATTTCCACGCCATCGGCATCCTTCTCGGTGACGATGGCGACCCGCCCGTCGCCCTCGATGCGGAAGGACGTATCCACCAGCCGTCCGTCGACCTTGCCGGCCAGGGCGGCCTTGGCGAGACCCGGACCGATGGCGGCGGCCAGTTCGGCGACCGTGACGGGGTGGTCGAAGCTCCGCTGGGAGCCGTCGGGCAAGCTGATTACGGGCATGGTCGAAAATCCTCGAATACAAAAAAAAGTGCGGCAGGGCCGCACTTTTCTTCGGGTGACGCTGATCGAAACACGAACGCCGGCGGCCGGGGACTCAGGCTGTCGTACGGGTTCGAGTTCGCAAGGGCATGGTCGTCGCGTTTCCCGGTCAAACGTCTCCGGAACCGCCGGAGGGAGACCGGATTATCGCATGGGGGACGGTCCGCACAAAGCGCCACCGGCATTTGCCGGACGACGATGCGTGATCGGTGCAACAGGCCGGCTCCGGGCCCGCGGGGGGATGCGTCCCGACCGCCGGCGCGACGCGGCGCAAGGGAAGGAATGGCCGGGCAAGCGGGACCGGCGTCGCGGTTCGCGGGCGGCGCCGCATCGGCGGCCGAGGCGGCGCGGACGTCAGGCCGCCGTCGCGCGCTCCCGCCGCC
>DAOLKI010000135.1:0-6798 GCA_035331665.1 Rhodocyclaceae bacterium | reverse complement strand
GGCGACGGCCCCCGGCACCGCGCCGTCCGGCGCCGGCGCCTACACGGGGCCGGTGGACCTGGAGTGCGGCATGCTCGTCCTGGGAGCGGGTCCCGGCGGCTATTCGGCCGCCTTCCGGTCCGCCGACCTGGGGCTCGATACCGTGCTCGTGGAACGTTACGCGAGCCTCGGCGGCGTCTGCCTCAACGTTGGCTGCATCCCTTCCAAGGCCCTGCTGCACGTGGCGGCGGTCATGGACGAAGCGGCGCACGCGGCGGACCTGGGCGTAAGTTACGCGGCGCCACGGGTGGACCTGGAGAGGCTGCGCGCCCACAAGGCGAAGGTGGTGAGCCGCCTGACCACGGGCCTGGCCGGCATGGCCAAGGGGCGCAAGGTGCGCACCGTGCGCGGCTACGGCCATTTCCTGGATGCCCGTCACCTGGAGGTGGAACTGACCACGGGTGACGGCCAGGAAAAGACCGGGGAGAAGCAGGTGATCCGGTTCGCCCAGTGCATCGTCGCCGCCGGCTCCCAGGCCGTGCACCTGCCCTTCCTGCCACGCGACCCGCGCATCGTCGACTCCACCGGCGCTCTCGAGCTGCGCCAGGTGCCGGCCCGCATGCTGGTGATCGGCGGCGGCATCATCGGCCTCGAAATGGCGACGGTCTACTCGACGCTCGGAGCGCGCGTCGACGTCGTCGAGATGCTGGACGGCCTGATGCAGGGACCGGACCGGGACCTCGTCAAGGTCTGGGAGAAACAGAACGCCCATCGCTTCGACCGCATCATGCTGAAGACCCGGACCGCCGCCGCCGAGGCGAAGGACGACGGCATCTGGGTCTCCTTCTCCGGTGAGCAGGCCCCGCCGGAACCCCAGCGTTACGACCTGGTGCTGCAGGCCGCCGGGCGCGCTCCCAATGGACGCAAGATCGGCGCCGACCGGGCCGGGGTCGCGGTGGATGAACGGGGCTTCATCCCGGTGGACGGCCAGATGCGCACCGGCGTGCCCCACATATTCGCCATCGGCGACGTCGTCGGCCAGCCCATGCTCGCGCACAAGGCGGTGCACGAGGCCCACGTGGCGGCCGAAGCGGCCGCCGGGCAGAAGAGCCACTTCGACGCCACCGTCATTCCCGGCGTCGCCTACACGCATCCCGAAGTGGCGTGGGTCGGCCTGGGCGAGGACGAGGCGAAGAAGGCGGGTCGCAAGGTGGAGGTGGCCAAGTTTCCCTGGGCGGCCAGCGGCCGGGCCATCGCCAACGGCGCGGATTACGGTTTCACGAAGCTGGTCTTCGACGCCGAGACGCACCGGGTGGTCGGCGGGGCGATCGTGGGTCCTTCGGCCGGCGACATGATCGGCGAGATCGCCCTGGCCGTCGAAATGGGCGCCGACGCCGTGGACATCGGCAAGACCATCCATCCCCACCCGACGCTGGGCGAGACGGTCGGCATGGCCGCCGAGGTGGCCGAAGGCGTCTGCACCGACCTGCCGGCGGCGCGCCGGAAGTAGCCCGCCGGCGTCGCCATGCCGAATCCGGGCCCGTTTTCGGGCCCGGATTCGTTTCCTATTCCCCGGCCCAGGCGTGGGAATTTGTTTCATACTTCGATTTTCGACCAACCCAGCCCCGTTGGGCCGACATGCTGAAGGACCTCGTTTCGCGTTTCCGGAAGGGAGACGACCTGCACCCGCTGGCCACGGACCAGGGCCTGCGGGACCTGCTTTCGGGAATTCCCGGGAGCGACCCGGAGCGCCGCCTGTTCGACATCGACCACTGGCTCGGGGAGGTGGAGCCGGCCGCCAGGGAGGTGGAACTCCACCGGTTGATGAAATCGGCCCGCCTGCTCGACGAATCCGCTTTGCCGGTGGTGGGCGAATGCCTGGCGCTCTATTTCGATCCCAAGGCCCGGGAACACCTGTCCGAGCGGGTCTGGCAAACGGTTTACGCCCATTGCGAGCGCCTGGTCGCCTGCAACCTCTACCTCCTTGGCAGGGCGCCGGCACCGGCCGACGTGACGCCCGCCGACCGTCGATACCTGCTCCCGCTGGCGCTGCGCACGATGCACTGGCACGTCCGCGCCAAGGCCCTGCTCCGGCTCCGCTACCGCACTCCGGCCGCAGGCTGGTGGCGCACCGCGCACGACCTGCTCGCCCGCGCCCACATTCTCGGCGTCGCCGCCCTCAAGGCCGTGCCCTACGAGGGCGGTACAGAGTCCTCCGTCTGGCACGAATACGCGCGCGGCGCCTATCTGGAACTCGCGCCCTGGTCGAACCTCGCGCCGGAACAGGTGGAAACCCTGGACCGGGTGCTCGGTGGCCTCGTGGCCCATCTGGTGCTCAAGGCCGGCAACCCCCAGGCCGGCGGGCATTCGGTGGACCTGACCGCCACGGCGGGCCCCGTGCGGACACGGCCCGAGGCCATGGCCGGCGACCAGTGGCGTCACCTGAACACGGCGCCGGCCTATGCGCAGATCCTGCAGCTGGCGTCCCGGGTGCGCAGCGAGAAGGCCATGCCCGACTGGTTGCAGGGTGCGCCGGGATCGGTGCAGGACAACGAGGCCATGTTGCGCGCTGTCCTGACGGCCTGGTCCCGCCAGCCGCCCAAGCGCCGCCACGAGCGCCGGACGCGCCACGACCGGCTGCTCGTCGTGAACGGCTTCGCCCTGGCCCGGCGGATGGTGGCGTTCTCCGATTTCGCCCGTTCGGGAAGGAACCTGGAGTATGGATCCGACCTGCAAGCCGCCCTCCGGGACAGGCTGGAACGCCGCTTCACCACCGCCAATGTGAACCTGGAGAAGCCGCCCGAGGAAGTACCGGTGGAGCCCCTCGACACCCTGCGCAAGCTGGAACTCTCCGGGGACAAGGCGATGATGGAGCAATGGGCCCTGGCCGACGTGAGCGATTCCGGGATCGGCGCCGCCGTGCCGCACGTACGGACCACCCATCGCATCGGCGGCCTGGTCGGCTTCCGGCAGGAGGACAGCCTCGACTGGCGGTTGGGCCTGATCCGGCGGATCGGCCGCGGGCCGGACGGCAAGCAGGGGATAGGCCTCGAAACCCTGCCGGGCCCCTCGGTCTGCGCCCAGGTGAAGCCGGCCAGCGAGAGCGGAAAGACGGTCTGGCAGCAGATCGAGGGCAGCGGCCTGGGCTACCTGGACGCGATGCTGCTGGCGCCGGACGGGGACCAGCTCGTGCTGCCGGCGGGAGCTTTCCGCGCCGAATTGGTGATCCTGCTCCGCGTGGGAGGCGAGGAACGCAGCGTCGTGCTGACCGAGTTGCGGGACCGGGGGACGGACTTCGAGCGGGTCCTGTTCAGGCCGAGCGACTGAGTCGTCGCGCCGGGCTCCCCGGCGGTCGTCCTGATGCAGCGGACGAGCAAGGCTGATCGGTGCCGCGCGACGCAGCCGGTAAAATCGGGGTTCATCGCCTTGCCCGACATCACGCCATGACCCAGGACGAACTCAAGCGCGCCGTGGCCGCCGCTGCCCGCGACTACGTGGCCGAACACCTGCCGCAAGGCGCCTTCATCGGCGTCGGCACGGGATCCACGGCCAATTGCTTCATCGACGAACTCGCGGCATTGCGCGACCGCCTCGGCGGCGCGGTCGCCAGTTCCGAGGCGACACGGTCCCGCCTCGAGGGCCACGGCATCCGCGTGCTGCCGCTCAACGACGTCGCCGAGATGCCCATCTACGTGGACGGTGCCGACGAGATCACCCCGGGCCTCGCGATGATCAAGGGCGGCGGCGGCGCCCTGACCCGGGAGAAGATCGTCGCCGCCGTCGCCAAGACCTTCGTCTGCGTCTGCGACGAATCCAAGCTGGTCGAGCGCCTGGGGCGCTTTCCGCTGCCGGTCGAAGTCATTCCCATGGCCTCCGCGTACGTGACCCGGCAACTGGTGCGCCTCGGCGGCCAGCCGCGGCTGCGCGACGGATTCGTCACGGACAACGGCAACCTGATCCTCGATGTGGCCGGCCTGGACATCCCGGATCCGGCGGAACTGGAAGGCCGCATCAACCAGATCGTCGGGGTCGTCACCAACGGCCTGTTCGCGCGGCGCGGGGCCGACTTGCTCCTCCTTGCCGGACAGGGCGGCGTGAGGGCCATGACCCCTTGAAACAAAACCGTCACACGCGGCCGCTACCATGCGCAGTCCGCTGCCTGCAGGAGACCCACGTCCCATGAGCGAACATATCGTCAAACAGTTCGACACCGAGCTCGAGAGCATCCGCACCCGCGTCCTCCAGATGGGAGGCCTGGTCGAGCAGCAAATCGTGCGGGCCATGGAAGGGCTGGGCAACGGCGACCCGTTGCTCCTCGAGCAGGTCATCAACAACGACCACCGGGTGAACCGCCTGGAGGTGGAACTCGACGAGGCCTGCGTCCACATCATCGCCCGCCGCCAACCGACGGCCGTGGACCTGCGCATGATCATGACGGTGGTGAAGACGATCACCGACCTGGAACGGATCGGCGACGAGGCCAAGAAGATCGCCAAGATGTCCCGCCGCCTGCACGACGACGAGGCAGGCTTCGCGCCGCACATCGAACTGCGCCATGTGGCGGATGTTGCCGTTGGCATGCTGAAGAAGGCCCTGGACGCCTTCGCGCGCATCGATCTGACCGCGTCGGCCCAGGTGGTGCGTCAGGACAAGGAGGTGGATGCCGAGTTCAAGGGCATCATGCGCCAGCTCATCACCTTCATGATGGAGGACCCGCGGACCATTTCGCGGTCCCTCGACCTGCTGTTCATCGCCAAGTCAATCGAACGGATCGGCGACCACGCGAAGAACCTCTCCGAGTACGTGGTCTACATGGCGAAAGGTCGGGACGTGCGCCACATCGGCCTGGAGGAAATGGAGCGCGAGGTCGCCAAGTAACTCCCAAGCAATCCCCAAACAACCGATTGCATCCCTCACCGTCCCGCCGGATGCCCCGCCGGATTCCAGGGGGCCCCGAGAATTCAGAAGGCCGCCCGCGGGCGGCCTTCTTCGTTCGGATCGCGGCCCGTCAGGCGCGGGGTGGCACGTAACCCGACGCCGCGTCGGCACCGTCACCGAAGAAGTGTTTGGCGACCTGTTCCGCTAGGTATTTGCGCGCCTGCGGGTCGGCGAGGTTCAGCCGGTTTTCGTTGATCAGCATCGTCTGCAGGCGGATCCACTGCTGCCAGGCCTCCTTGGAGACGTTCTCGAACAACCGCTTGCCCAGTTCTCCAGGCATGGGGGGGAAATCGAGGCCCTCCGCCTCGCGGCCGAGCTTCACGCAATTGACCATACGTGCCATGGGGTTCTTCCTTTTTCGCGTTGGAACGGGATGGCCGCGATTCTAGCCCATCCCGTCCGGGGCCCCTTCTAGACGGACTTGACGAGCACCTTGGAACGCCTTTGCAGGTTGTAAAGCTCCCGCTTGGCATCGGGAAGCGCATCCAGCCCCTGTTCCCCGAAGCCACGTTCCACGAACCAGTGGGCGGTGCGGGTGGTGAGCACGAAGAGCTTGCGCAGCCTGGCCTTGCGGGCCCGCACCTCGATGTGGCGCATCAGCTGGTCGCCGTAGCCGAGCCGGCGGTATTCGGGCATCACCGCCAGGCACGCGAGTTCGGCGGCCTTGTCCCGGGAGAACGGATACAGGGCCGCGCATCCGACGATCACGCCGTCATGGACCAGGACGGAGAACTGGGTGATCTCCATCTCCAGGCGTTCCCGGCCCCGTTTGACCAGCGTGCCGTCGGCTTCCAGCGGTGCGATCAGGGCCAGGATGGCGCCCACGTCGTCGGCCGTGGCCTCGCGGATCCCGGCCAGCGGCGACCGGGTCATCACCGTGCCCACGCCGTCCCGGGTGAAGAATTCCATCAGCATGGCCCCGTCCGCGGTGCGATCCAGGAAATGCACGCGACCGACACCATTGCGACAGGCGCGGATCCCGCCGGGCAGGACACGCGCGATCTCCGGTGCCTGCCTGGCCTTACCGGCCAGGGCGTCGGCCCCGTCGGCCGTGAGGGCGTCGACGAGACGGCCCTTGCGGTCCACGATGCCGGGGGCATCGCAGAGGTAAATCAGCTTGTCGGCCCGGACCGCGACGGCCACTGCTTCCGCGACCTCCTCCCAGGCCAGGTTGAAGATCTCCCCCGAGGGCGACATGCCGATCGGCGTTATGAGGACGACGTTCTCCTGGGCCAGGTCGGCCTGGATTTCCTCCGCGACGATCTTGCGCACCGCGCCCGTATATTGGTAGTCGACCCCGTCCACGACGCCGACGGGCTTCGCGGTGATGAAATTGCCGCCGGTGACCCGCAGGTAGCCGCCGGCCAGCGGCGTGTTCGGCAGACCCTGGGAGAGCAGGGCCTCGATCTCCAGGCGCGTCACGCCCATGGCCCGCTTGACGCATTCCAGGACCTCCCCGTCCGTGACGCGCAGGCCCTTGTGGAAGCGCGGTTCCAACCCCCGCGAGCGCATCTCGGCGTCGATCTGCGGCCGGGCGCCGTGCACCAGCACCAGGCGGATCCCGATGCTGTCGAGCAGGGCGATGTCGTGGATCAGCGCGAGGGGTCGCTCGGTCCCCAGGACCTCGCCGCCGAAGGCGATGACGAAAGTGCGGCCGCGGAAGGCGTGGATGTAGGGGGCGGCCTGGCGGACCCAGGCGACCAGGGCCGGGTCGGCGGCCGTCCGATGCGGCTGCGGGGGATCGTCCTTCGCCATGCGTCTATCCCTTGATCTTGAGTGCCGCCTCCAGGCGCTGGCAGATCGTCTTCAGCACCTTGACACGGGCGTAGTTCTTGTCGTTGGCCTCGACCAGGGTCCAGGGCACGATGCCCGTGCTGGTCC
>DAOLKI010000134.1:0-6805 GCA_035331665.1 Rhodocyclaceae bacterium | reverse complement strand
GCTACTGGATCGACGACATCAAGCACGACCTCGGCATCACGGTGATCATGGTCGAACACGACATGGGCCTGGTGTCGC
Organism: Rhodocyclaceae bacterium; assembly: GCA_035331665.1. GTDB lineage: Bacteria > Pseudomonadota > Gammaproteobacteria > Burkholderiales > Rhodocyclaceae > JAEUNJ01. The sequence goes on along the minus strand of DAOLKI010000134.1, from coordinate 6,727 downwards.
GGGTCTCCGACCGGGTGCTGGCCCTGAACCAGGGCCAGGTGCTGTCGCTCGGGACGGCGAAGGAGGTCCAGTCCGACCCGCAGGTCATCGAGGCCTATCTGGGCGGCGACGACGATGACGAACCCGTGACTGCGGCGGCGCAGGGGGGGCGGCCATGACCACCGTGCTGCCCACCGCCGAGGTCGTCCTCCAGCTCAACAACGTGGAGGCCGCCTACGGCGCCGTCAAGGCGATACGCGGCGTCTCCCTGTCCGTGAAGGAGGGCAGCATCGTCACCGTGCTGGGGTCCAACGGCGCGGGGAAAAGCACGATCCTGAAGACTATCTCGGGCATCATCGACCCGCTGAAGGGCAACATCGTCTACCGCGGCGAGCCCATCCAGAAGCGGGATCCGGCCTGGATCGTGCGCCAGGGAATCGTCCATGTGCCGGAGGGCCGCGAGATATTCCCGCTGCTGACCGTGCGCGAGAACCTGATCATGGGGGCCTATACGAGGCCGGCCGGCGACCGCGACGAGATCGCCCGCGACATGGACGCGGTCTACGCCTACTTCCCGATCCTGCGCGAGCGGGCCGACCAGCCCGCCGGGCTGCTGTCCGGCGGCCAGCAGCAGATGCTGGCCATCAGCCGCGCGCTGCTCGGGCGGCCGAAGATCATGCTGCTCGACGAGCCCAGCCTGGGCCTGTCGCCGCTGCTGACCAAGGAGATCTTCGAGATCATCGTCCGCATCAACCGGGAGCGGGGCGTGACCTTGCTGGTCGTCGAACAGAACGCCCGCATCGCGTTGAAGTATTCCGACTATGGCTATGTGCTGGAGATCGGCCGCATCGTGATGGAAGACACCTGTGCCGCCCTCCGCGAGAAGGAGGACATCAAGGAGTTCTACCTGGGCATGAAGGAGACCGGCGTGCGCGGCAGCCGGCGCTGGAAGAAGAAGAAGACCTGGCGATGAAGCACGGACACACCCTCGTGACCCCCTCCCCCACCCTTCGCGCGCAGCGCGCAGGCGTCTCCCACTTCCTCGGGAAGGGGGCCGGGGGGACGGCCGACCAAGGAAATCCGGCGCGCGTTTCGGGCACCCGCGGTGCATCGGGCGCGCCGGCCGTGACGAAGGGATGCGCCTAGCATGTGGCGACTCGACGGCAAGCAGTACTGGTCCTCCACCGAGGTCGTGGTACCCGGAGACACCCTGCCCCGGATGTTCTGGAATGCCCAGAAGATGCGCGGCGACGGCGTCATCTTCCGGCAGAAGAAGTTCGGCCTCTGGCAGACGACCACCTGGCGGGAGCTGGCCGAGATCGTGCGCGAAATCGGCACCGGCCTCATCGAACTGGGTTTCGAGCCGGGGGAGACGATCTCCATCCTCGGCAACACGCGGGAAGAATGGCTGATGTGCGACCTCGGCGCCCTGTGCGCCGGGGGGGTCAGTTCCGGCATCTATCCCACGGACTCGGCGGGCCAGGTCGAGTACCTGATGCTGGACTCGGGGTCGGCCTACCTGTTCGTGGAGGACGAGGAGCAGCTGGACAAGGCGCTGGAAGTGAGGAAGCGCCTGCCCGCCCTGCGCAGGATCGTGGTCTGGGACACGGCCGGCCTGCGCGACCTGAAGGATCCGGGTGTCATCAGCCTGGATGAGTTGCGCAACCTGGGCCGACAACGCCGGCACAGTCTCGGCGATATCGCCGCCGACGCGGAATGGCTGGCGCGCATCGAGGTACGCCAGCCCGGCGACCTGGCCATCCTGATCTACACCTCGGGCACGACGGGGCGCCCCAAGGGGGCCATGCTCTCGCACCACAACGTCGTCTACGTGGTGCGCGGCTACAACACCCTGATCGCGCAGGACGAACGCGACGAACGGATGTGCTTCCTGCCCCTGTGCCACGTGGCGGAGCGGCTCGGCGGCGCCTACTTCGGCCTTTATGCCGGCGCCAAGCTCAACTTCGTCGAAAATCCGGAGACGATCCCGGAGAACGTGCGGGAAATCGCGCCCACGGTGTTCACCGCGGTGCCGCGGATCTGGGAGAAGTTCTATTCCGGCGTCAGCATCGCATTGTCCGAGGCCAACGCCTTCGAGCGCTGGGCCTACAAGGTCGCCATCGGCCTGGGCCTGGAGATGGTCCGCCGTTACGAGGCGGGCGAACCGGTCGGCCGGGGCCTGATGTTCCTGCACCGCGTTGCCCGCCTGCTCGTGCTGGACAACGTCCGCAAGCTGATCGGCATCCACCGCTGCCGCTTCCTGGTGACCGGCGCGGCGCCCATCTCGCCGGACCTGGTGCGCTGGTACATGGCCCTCGGCGTCCCCATGCTGGAGGTCTGGGGCCAGACCGAGTCCGGCGGCGGTTCCACGGGAACGCCCGTCGAACGCATCAAGCCCGGCATGATCGGCACGGCCGCCAGCTACAACGAGGTGAAGGTGTCCGAGCAGGGGGAACTGCTCATCCGCGGGCCGAACGTGTTCATCGGCTACCTCAACCAGCCCGAGAAGACGGCCGAGACCCTGGATGCGGAAGGATGGCTGCACACGGGCGACGTCGGCGTGATGGACGAGGACGGCTACTTCCGCATCCTCGACCGCCTCAAGGACATCATCATCACGGCGGGCGGCAAGAACATCACGCCTTCGGAAATCGAGAACCAGCTCAAGTTCTCGCCCTACGTGACGGACGCCGTGGTCATCGGCGACAAGCGCGCCTACCTGGTCTGCCTGATCATGATCGACCAGGAGAACGTGGAGAAGTTCGCCCAGGACCACGACATCCCCTTCTCCAACTACCAGAGCCTCTGCCGCGCGCCCGAGGTGCAGAAGCTCATCGAGGCGGAAGTCGAGAAGGTGAACAAGCAGTTCGCGCGCGTCGAGCAGATCAAGCGGTTCCGGCTGATCGAGCAGAAGCTCGGCGCCGAGGACGAGGAACTGACGCCGACCATGAAGCTGAAGCGCAAGCTGGTCAGCCAGAAATATTCCGATCTCATCGAATCCATGTATCGCAACTGACCGAGGTGACTCCCATGAAACGCGTCGCACCGAACATCGCCGCCCTGACCCTCGCGGCCAGCCTCTCCGTGGCCCTCCCTGCCCACGCCCAGCAGATGGGCGTCACCAAGGACGACGTGGTCATCGGCTCCCTGCAGGACCTTTCCGGCCCCCTGGCCGGCTTCGGCAAGCAACTGCGCTTCGGCATGCAGATGCGGGTCGACGAGATCAACGAGACCGGCGGCATCAACGGACGCAAGCTCAAGCTGGTCTTCGAAGACAGCGGCTACGACCCGAAGAAGGGCCTGCTCGCCGCGCAGAAGCTCGTGCAGCAGGACAAGATATTCGCCATGGTGGGCACGCTGGGCACGGCGGTGGCCATGGCCTCGATGCCGACGCTGTTCGAGAAGAACGTGCTGCACCTGTTCCCGCTCACCTCGGCGCGCGAGATGTACGAGCCTTTCCACAAGCTCAAGTTCTCGTTCGCGGCACCCTATTACGACCAGGTGCGCAACGGCGTCAAGTGGATGGCCAAGGAGCGCGGAGCGAAGAAGTACTGCATCGTCTACCAGGACGACGATTTCGGGCTGGAGGTGTTCCGTGGCGCCGAGCAGGGTTTGAAGGAGATCAGCCAGACTTTCGCCGAGAAGACGACCTTCAAGCGCGGCGCCACCGATTTCTCCACCCAGGTGGCGAAGATGAAGAGCGCCGGCTGCGATACCGTGGTCCTCGGCACCATCATCCGGGAGACGATCGGCGTCATCGGCGAGTCGCGCAAGACCGCCTTCAACCCGCAGTTCCTCGGCTCTTCGGCGGCCTACACGGACCTGATCCACAAGCTGGGCGGCAAGGCCATGGACGGACTCTACGCGACCATGCAGGTGGCGGTGCCCTACATGGACGATCCTTCCAAGAACGTCCGCGACTGGGGCGCCCGCTACAAGGCCAAGTTCAACGAGGACCCTGCCCTGTTTTCGGCCTACGGCTACGTGACCATCGACCTGTTCTACCAGGCGGCGAAGAAGGCGGGTCCGAACCTCACGACGGACGCGATGGTGAAGACGCTGGAGACCATCAATTTCACGCGCGACATGTTCGGGAGCCCGGAATACAAGTTCTCGCCGACGTTGCGCCTGGGCAATGCCAAGTCGCGCATGGCGCAGATCCAGAGCGGCAAATGGGTGCCGATCACCGATTATTTCGACTGATCCACGGCTGATCCCGGGCGGCCGTGGCCGCCCGGCCACCCCCGGGCGGGGAATTTCGCCCCGCCCCGCTTCCCCAAATGCCGTTGCTTGGCTATGCTGCGACCTTCGCGCCGCCGCGCTTCGCGGGAGGCGCACTGAACCGTCAGAGTTCGAAAACACAGGAGGAGCACACCATGAGCAACACCCCCACGCGTCAACTCGCGTGGCCTGGCAGTGGCCGCCGCCTTTTCCCTGGGTACGGGCGTCGCCGCCGCGGACCAGATGGGCGTCAGCAAGGACGAGGTCGTGATCGGCAGCATCCAGGACCTTTCCGGGCCCCTGGCCGGCTTCGGCAAGCAATTGCGCTTCGGCATGCAGATGCGGGTCGACGAGATCAACGAGACCGGCGGCATCAACGGACGCAAGCTCAAGCTGGTCTTCGAAGACAGCGGCTACGACCCGAAGAAGGGCCTGCTCGCCGCGCAGAAGCTCGTGCAGCAGGACAAGATATTCGCCATGGTGGGCACGCTGGGCACGGCGGTGGCCATGGCCTCGATGCCGACGCTGTTCGAGAAGAACGTGCTGCACCTGTTCCCGCTTACGGCGGCGCGGGAGATGTACGAACCGCTGCACAAGCTGAAGTATTCCTTTGCCGCGCCCTATTACGACCAGATGCGCAACGGCGTGAAGTGGATGGTCAAGGAGCGGGCATCGAAGAAGTTCTGCATCGTCTACCAGGACGATGATTTCGGCGTCGAGGTGCTGAAGGGCGCCGAGCAGGGGTTGAAGGAGATCAACCAGACCTTCGCCGAGAAGACCACGTTCAAGCGCGGCGCCACCGACTTCTCGGCCCAGGTGGCGAAGATGAAGAGTTCCGGCTGCGATACCGTGGTTCTCGGCACCATCATCCGGGAGACGATCGGCACCATCGGCGAGTCGCGCAAGACCGGCTTCAACCCGCAGTTCCTCGGCTCCTCCGCGGCTTACACGGACCTGATCCACAAACTGGGCGGCAAGGCGATGGATGGCCTGTACGCGACGATGCAGGTGGGCGTTCCGTACATGGATGATCCGTCCAAGAACGTGCGGGACTGGGGCGCGCGCTACAAGGCCAAGTTCAACGAGGACCCTGCCCTGTTCTCGTCCTACGGCTACGTGGCCGTGGACCTCTTCTACCAGACGGCGAAGAAGGTCGGCCCCAACCTGACCACGGACAATTTCGTCAAGACGCTGGAGGCGACCACCTTCGCCCGCGACATGTTCGGCAGCCCGGAGTACAAATTCACCCCGGCCCAGCATCTGGGCAATGCCCGTTCGCGGGTTTCCCAGATCCAGAACGGCCGCTGGATGACGCTGACCGACTATCTGGAGTGATGGAGATTCCCCGGCGGCCGCCGGGCGAGGCATAATCCACCGCCGACGGGCGCCCACGAGGCGCCCGTCGCCTTTCAGGAGAATCCCGTGCCCAATACCCGCACCCTTCGCGGCCTTGCCGCAATCTTCTGCATCCTCGCCGTCCTTCCCGTCCGGGCGGCGGACCTGGTGATCGGCAGCCTGCAGGATCTTTCCGGGCCGATCACGGCCCTGGGCACCCATTTCCGCGATGGCACCCGCATGCGCTTCGACGAGGAGAACGAGCGCGGCGGCATCCATGGGCGGCGCCTTCACCTCGTCGTGGAGGACACGGGCTACGACCCCAAGAAGGCCGTCCTCGCCGCCGAGAAGCTGATCAACCGGGACCGCGTCTTCGCCGTCATCCACAACCTGGGCTCCCCGGTGGTGGCGGCGACCATGCCCCTCTTCGTGGATGCGGGCGTCCTCCACCTCTTTCCGGCGGCGCCCCTGCGCGAGGTTTACGAGCCGGTGCATCCCCTCAAGTTCGCCATGAGCCCCTCCTACACGGTCTCGGTGCCGCCCGCGGCGCGCCACCTGATCCGGACCAACGGCCATCGCCGCGTCGGCATCCTCTACCAGGACGACGACATGGGGCAGGAAGTCCTGCGGGGCATGGACGCGCTGCTGGCCGAACTGGGCCTGCCCTGGTGCGAAAAGGTGTCCTACAAGCGGGGCGCCACCGACTTTTCCTCCCAGGTCGCGCGCCTGAAGGCGGCCGATTGCGACTTCGTGGTGCTGGCGACGGTCGTGCGGGAGACGGTGGGCGCCTACGGCGAGGCGCGCCGCACCGGCTGGTCCGTGCCCATGCTGGTGACCGCCTCCGGCTACACGCCCCAGGTGCCCATGCTCGGCGGCCGGGCCATGGAGGGCCTCCATGCCGTCGTCCTGACGCCCCACCCGTACGCCGAGGGCGCCAACTCGGCCCTGGCCGACTGGATACGCCGCTACCGGGAACGTTTCAATACGGACCCGAACACCTGGGACGTGATGGCCTACGCCGGCGCCGACCTCTTCATCCGGGCGCTGCGGGCGGCGGGCCCGAATCCGACGGCCGAAGCGGTGTCGCGGGCCCTGGAACGGACGCGGACGACGCGGGATTTCTTCGGCAATCCCGACTTCGCGCTAGGCCCGGCGGACCATCTGGCCAACCGCCGCGTGCGGATCGCGCAGA
>DAOLKI010000133.1:0-6810 GCA_035331665.1 Rhodocyclaceae bacterium | reverse complement strand
GCACCGACGCTCATGGGCTCCAGCTCCCAGGTCAGCAGGGTCTCCGAGGACACGGCCACACCGCTCCAGATCAGGTCCACGAAGGCCATGTGTCCCTCGGCCGAGAGGCGGAAGCGGATATCCCGGATGTCGTAATGGTCCTGCAGGCGGGAGGCGAGGAAGGTGAGGGCCTGCAGCAACGCGAAGCTGTCGGCGCGGATCCACAGGTCCGGGTCCAGTTCCTCCGTCCGGATCTTGATGCCGAGCCGCGTCTCCAGGCGCCGTCCGGCGGCGGCGACCAGGTCCGCGCCCAGGACATCCTCGAGGGGCCAGCGGGTCTTCAGGGAATCGGCGAAATCGTTCATCGTGCGGTCGAGGCGCTCGCTCATGCGCGACGCCTCCTCGTCGATGACGCCGACGAAGCGCTGGCGGGTCCCCGGATCCATGTCCGGATCGTCCTTCAGCATCTCGACGGCGGCGCGCAGGTTGGCCAAGGCCGGACGGGACCCGTCGGTAAGGGCATGGATCGCCTGGTCGCGCTGGGATTCCCGCTCGAAGCTGCGCGTGATGTTCTCGATGGTGAGGACATACCCGGTCACCCGGGGCTCCACGACGGGATGGGCGTGGACGAGCGCCGGCGCGTCGGCGGCCGGCGACCCGGCACCTTCGCCTGCGGCGGGTTCCGCATGGGAAGCGATCACCGGCGCCATCTGCGCGCGCAGCAACTGGCCGGCCCGGGTCGTGGTGATGAAGTTGGCCACCGGCTCCGAACTTCCCTTGCGCAGGCGCTGCTGGATGTTTTCCAGGGCGTGGGTGATCTGGGCCCGTTCCAGCATGGAGAAGATCGATCGGCCGAGGCCGATCAGGGCACCGCCGCTGGTCGAGGTCGGCCCCTGGGCCAGGGCCTTGAACTGCAACCGGGCGCGGTTGTTGTAAAGCAGGATGCGGCCATCCAGGTTGCATACCACGACACCCTGGGCGAGTTCCGACATGAGGGCGGCGAGGCGGTTCTTTTCCTCCTCCACCGAGGCTTTCGCGGTGGCGATCTGGGCTTCCACGTCGCTCAGCAGGTCGTCGCGCTGCTGGGCCAGGTCGTTGGCGGCCCGCGCCACCGCCTGCACCTCCGACGGGCCGCCGTAGGCCACCCGGAAGTTGCGGTTCGCCCCGAGCATCAGGCGCAGGTTCTCGGCCATGGACAGCAGGCCCTGCACGTACTGGCGGAACAGGTTGCGCAGGACGGCCACGCCGGCGATGAAGCCGAAGGTGGTGATCAGGCCGCCCAGGGGCAGGCGCGGCACGATGAACTCCATGAGCGCGGACCGCTCGGCCTCGCTGGCGTCCACGAAGAGCACCACGGCCGTCAGCAGGAAGGGGCCGGTCATCAGCAGGCCGAGCGTGACGACGGCCAGCACGAAGCGGATCCTCGCGTTCACGCCGACGACTCCCTGCCCTGGACGGCCCCCCGGCCGGCGGCCGGCGCCACCGTGTCGATTCGCCCGCTCAGTGGACTCCCCTCCCCCCATCCCCCTCCCCGGAGGGGGTGACGAGAGTTCGCCGCTGCGCGGCTCCGCGTTGCTGGCTGCGCCCCTCCGGGCGGCCGAGTGGCGCGTCTCATGCGCCGAGCATCGCCTTGACCTGGGCCACCAGGTCCTTCGTGGAAAATGGCTTGGTGACGTAGGCATCGGCGCCCATGGCCAGTCCCTTGGCCACTTCGGTGTCGCGTCCCTTCGCCGTCAGCATGATGATCTTGGTGCCGGCCAGCGCCGGGTCCGCGCGCATGGCGGCGCACACCTCGTAGCCGGATTTCTTGGGCATCATGACGTCGAGCAGGACCACGTCCGGCGCGAAACTCGCCGCCTTCTGCAGCGCCGCCTCCCCGTCGCCGGCCACCGCCACTTCGAATCCCTCTTTCTTCATGAGGTATTCCAGCGAAATGACGATGTTCGGCTCGTCGTCCACGATCAGCACTTTCTTGCCCATGGCGTCTCCTCCCGTGTTGCATTCTATTCGCTTGTGTCCCCGGCTTCTCCGAGCGGCAGGGTAAAGATGAAGGCCGCGCCCGCCCCCGCCCGGCTCTCGACCCACAGGCGGCCGCCGAAATACTCGACGATCTGCCGGCTGATGGGCAGGCCCAGGCCGGTTCCCACGGGCTTGTCGGTCAATACGCTGCCTCCCTGGCGGAACTTCTCGAAGATCGCTTCCTGGTCCTCCGGGGGAATGCCGGGCCCGTTGTCGGCCACGGTCACCCGCACGCCGGCGTGCTCCACCTCGGCATCGACCCGCACGCGGCCGGTTTCGGGGGCGACGAATTTGACCGCGTTGGAAAGGAGGTTGATCATCACCTGCATCAGCCGATCCCGGTCTGCCTGGACGATGGGGCCCTGGTCGGGCAGGGCGACGGTCAGCGCCACCCCCTTGTCCCGGTAGAGCTGGGACAGGGACTCGCAGGACTCCCGCACCACCTCCACCAGGTTCACGTCGCCGCTGGTCCACTCGGCACGCCCGGACTCCAGCTTCGCCAGGTCCAGGATCTGGTTGATGAGGCGGGTCAGGCGCTCGGTCTCGTGCACGATGATGCCGAGGAAGCGCTTGCGTTCCTCGAGGTCGATGCGCGGGTCCTCGAACAGCATCTCCGAGAAGGCGCGGATGGAGGTGAGGGGCGTGCGCAGTTCGTGGCTGACCGTCGAGATGAAGTCGTCCTTCATGCGGTCCAGCTCCCGGAGGCGTTCGTTGGCGGCGCGCAGCTCGGCTGTCGCGGCCTCCAGTTCGCGGGACTTCTGCTCGATCTCCCGGCTGTGGGCACGCACCTGCGAGGCCTCGTCCAGGATGTTCATGATCGCGTCCAGGTCGGGCGGCGCCTCCTCCACCACCGAGGCGACCATGACGCGGGCCGAGGCGGAACCGATGGCGCCGGCGAGCAGGCTCTCCGCGAAATGGACCAGACCGGCGTCGGCGGGCAGCGCATCCACGTCGCGCACGCCGCGCGAGCGCGCGTAGCGCGCGAAGGCCTCGCGGGCCCGTTCGGGGCCGATGAAGCGCCCGGCCAGGGGCAGCAGTTCGGCCACCGGCGCGCCGCCGCCCCATTGCAGGACCCCGGCCCGGGCGTCGCCCGTGCCGACGAAGACGGCCGCCTGTCCGGCCTCCCGGGCGTCCGGCGAACGGCGCAACGAGAAACCCACGTAACAGGCGATGTTGGCGAGCAGGCTCCAGAACAGGCTGTGCGAGATCTCGTCCAGGCCGGCGAGTCCGAACAGCTGCTGCGGGCGCAGCAACTCCAGGCCGAAGGGACCGCCCATGAAGTCGGACGGCAGCCAGCCGGACTTGGCGAAGGACGGCAGCAGCAGCGTGTAGGCCCAGACCAGGAAGCCTGCGGACAGGCCGGCCAGGGCGCCCTCCCGCGTGCCGTCCTTCCAGTAGAGGCCGCCGAAGACGGCGGGGGCGAACTGGGCGACGGCGGCGAAGGAGATCAGCCCGATGGCGACCAGGGCGTAGGCCTCGCCAGCGGCGCGGAAATAGGCATAGCCGAGCATCAGGATCACGGCGATGGCCCAGCGGCGGATCTCCAGCAGGAGGCCCGACAGGTCGGGACGGCGGTCCAGCCCGAGGGCCTTCCAGCGCAGCAGCAGGGGCATGACGAGGTCGTTGCAGACCATGGTCGACAGCGCGATGGTCTCGACGATCACCATGCCGGTCGCCGCCGAGAGGCCGCCGATGAACACCAGCAGCGCGATCGCCTCCTGGCCGCGCGCGAGCGGCACGGTCAGCACGAAGGTGTCGGCATCCACGCCCCCGGGGAACTGCATCAGCCCGCCGACGGCGATGGGCAGGACGAAGACGTTGATCAGCAGCAGGTAGAGGGGAAAGAGCCAGACGGAGCGGGCCACGTGGGACTCGTTCACGTTCTCCACGACGGCGATCTGGAACTGGCGCGGCAGCAGCATCACCGAAAGCATGGACAGGAAGGTGAGAGCCGCCCAGCTCCCGTAACTGGCCGCGGTGTCCCGCGCCACCGCGAGCTTCGCCAGGCGCGGAATCTCGGCCGCGCGGCCGAAGATGTCGCCGAAGCCGTCGAACACGCCGTAGGTCACGTAGAGACCGACGACGAAGAATGCCAGCAGCTTGACGACGGACTCGAAGGCGATGGCGGCCACCATGCCCTCGTGGCGCTCGGTGGCGTCCAGGTGGCGGGTCCCGAACAGGATGGTGAAGGCGGCGAGCACGATGGCCACGTAGAAGGCGCTGTCCTGGAGCATGGGTGCCGCGGCGGCGCGGGCCGTGACGAGATCCGGCCCGCCGGCGAGGACCGTGAAACTGTTCGACACGGCCTTGAGCTGCAGCGCGATGTAGGGGATGACGCCGACCACGGCGATGACGGTGACGAGGCCCCCGAGGAGCTGGCTCTTGCCGTAGCGGGAGGCGACGAAGTCGGCGATGGAGGTGATCCGGTTGGCCTTGGCGACGCGCACGATCTTGCGCAGCACGAACCAGCCCAGGGCGAACATCAGCGTCGGTCCCAGGTAGATGGGCAGGAAGCCGATGCCCGTGGCCGCGGCGCGGCCGACGCTGCCGTAGAAGGTCCAGGTGGTGCAATAGACGCCCAGGGACAGCGCGTATATCGTCGGGTGGTCGATGACCGACCGGCCCGCGTCCGACCGGCGGTCCGCCCAGTAGGCGATGGCGAACAGGATCCCCAGGTAGATCAGGGAGGCGAGGAGGAGGATCCAGCCCTGGGCCATGGCAGGCAACGCCGCCTAGTCGCTGCCGCGCTCCACCGCCCAGGCGATCAGGGCGATCAGCGCGACCCAGGCGCCGAACAGGTAGGCATACAGGAGCGGTATGCCGAGCAACTGGGCGGGGTGGTTGAACAGCGAGAGGACGGGATAGTTGAACAGGGCGCAGCCGAGCAGGAACAACGCGACCAGACGCTGGGCCGTGAGCCTGCGTTCATTGGCGGACTTTCTCATCGGCCTTCCTCCCCCATTGCCCTGCCCTTCCGCGCCGCGCGCCGGCGCGGGCGCCCCCCACCGCACCGGGAAGGAAAAAAAGCGCCCCCGGGGGGGCGCTTTGCGGGTCCGGTGCGACCAGCCCCTCTGGCGATCAGGTCGCCTGCTTCAGCTGGTCGAGGATACCGGGGTTCTCCAGCGTGGAGACGTCCTGGGTGATCTCCTCGCCCTTGGCCAGGGAACGCAGCAGGCGGCGCATGATCTTGCCGGAACGCGTCTTGGGCAGGTTCTCGCCGAAGCGGATGTCCTTGGGCTTGGCGATCGGGCCGATTTCCTTGCCCACCCAGTTGCGCAGATCGTTGGCGATCTTCACCGCTTCGTCGCCGGAGGGCCGGGCCTGCTTGAGCACGACGAAGGCGCAGATGGCCTCGCCGGTCATGTCGTCCGGACGGCCGACCACCGCGGCTTCCGCCACCATCGGATTGGCGACCAGCGCGGACTCGATCTCCATCGTGCCCATGCGGTGGCCCGAGACGTTCAGCACGTCGTCGATGCGGCCCATGATGGTGAAATAACCCGTCTTGGCGTCGCGCACGGCGCCGTCGCCGGCCAGGTACAGCTTGCCGCCGAAATCGACCGGGAAGTAGGACTTCTTGAAGCGCTCCGGATCGCCCCAGATGGTGCGGATCATGGACGGCCACGGCTTCTTCACCACCAGGAAGCCGCCCTTGCCCCAATCCACGTCGTTGCCGGTCTCGTCCACGATGGCCGCCTGGATGCCCGGGAAGGGCAGCGTGCAGGAACCCGGCACCAGGGGCGTCACGCCCGGCAGCGGGGTGATCATGTGGCCGCCCGTCTCGGTCTGCCAGAAGGTGTCGAGGATGGGGCAGCGGCCGCCGCCCACGTTGTTGTAGTACCACATCCAGGCCTCGGGGTTGATCGGCTCGCCGACGGAACCGAGCAGGCGCAGGGAGGACAGGTTGTAGTTCTTCGGTTGCGTGGAGGGCGTCGCCTCGGAGGCCTTGATCAGCGAACGGATCGCGGTCGGGGCGGTGTAGAAGACGGAGACCTTGTGGTCCTGGATCATGCGCCAGAAGCGGCCGGCGTCCGGATAGGTGGGCACGGACTCGAAGACGATCTCGGTGGCGCCGCAGGCCAGGGGGCCGTAGGTGATGTAGGTGTGGCCCGTGACCCAGCCGATGTCGGCGGTGCACCAGAACACGTCGTTGGGCTTCAGGTCGAAGGTCCACTTCATGGTCATGATGGCGTGCAGCAGGTAGCCGCCGGTGGAGTGCTGGACGCCCTTGGGCTTGCCGGTGGAGCCGGAGGTGTAGAGCAGGAACAGCGGGTGCTCGGCCTCGACCCACTCGGGCTCGCAGACGTCGGACTGGCCGGCGCAGATGTCGTCATACCAGACGTCGCGGCCGGCGACCATGTTGCAGTTGCCGCCCGTGCGCTTGACCACCACCACGGTCTTGACCTGGTGGCCGCTGGCCATGGCCAGGGCCTCGTCCACGGCGGGCTTCAGGGGGATCGCCTTGCCGCCCCGGCACTGCTCGTCCATGGTGATGACGGCCGACGCGCCGGCGTCCAGGATGCGCTCCTCCAGGGACTTGGCGGAGAAGCCGCCGAAGACCACGGAATGGACGGCGCCGATGCGGGCGCAGGCCTGCATCGCGACGATGCCCTCGACGGACATGGCCACGTAGATCAGGACCCGGTCGCCCTTCTTGACGCCCTGGGCGCGCAGGCCGTTGGCGAAGCGGTTGACCCGGGCCAGCAGGTCCTTGTAGGTCACCTTGGTGACCTTGCCGTCATCGGCCTCGAAGACCAGGGCGACCTTGTCGCCCATGCCGGCCTCGACGTTGCGGTCCAGGCAGTTGTAGGA
>DAOLKI010000132.1:0-6838 GCA_035331665.1 Rhodocyclaceae bacterium | reverse complement strand
GGGATCCTGCTCGGTCAGCGACCAGCCCGAGGTCTGGCAATGGGTGCGCAGCATCATGGACTTGGGACTCTTGGCGCCGAAGCCCTTCATGATCCGCCACCAGAGCAGCCGGGCCGCCCGCAACTTCGCCACTTCGAGATAGAAATTCATCCCGATGCCGAAGAAGAACGAGAGCCTGCCGGCGAATTCGTCCACGTCCATGCCGCGGGATAGGGCCGAGCGCACGTATTCCATGCCGTCGGCCAGCGTGAAGGCCAGTTCCAGGGTCTGGTTGGCCCCCGCCTCCTGGATGTGGTAGCCGGAAATGGAAATGGAGTTGAACTTCGGCATGTTGTGCGCCGTGTATTCGATGATGTCGGCAACGACGCGCATCGACGGCTCGGGCGGATAGATGTAGGTGTTGCGGACCATGAACTCCTTGAGAATGTCGTTCTGGATGGTCCCCGAGAGTTGCGCCTGCGCGACGCCCTGCTCCTCGGCGGCGACGACGTAGCCGGCGAGCACCGGCAGGACGGCCCCGTTCATGGTCATCGAGACGGAGATCTTGTCGAGAGGGATGCCGTCGAAGAGGATCTTCATGTCCTCCACGGAGTCGATGGCCACGCCAGCCTTCCCCACGTCGCCGACGACCCGCGGGTTGTCGGAGTCGTAACCCCGGTGCGTGGCCAGATCGAAGGCCACGGAGACGCCCTGTCCGCCACCGGCAAGGGTCCGCCGGTAGAACGCGTTGGATTCCTCGGCCGTCGAGAAGCCAGCATACTGCCGGATCGTCCACGGCCGCACCGCATACATGGTCGCCTGCGGTCCCCGCAGGAAGGGCTCGAAGCCGGGCAACGTGTCCCCATAGGGCAGACCTTCGACATCGGCCTTCGTATAGAGCGGCTTCACGCGCAGTCCCTCCGGCGTGATCCAGTCAAGCTTCGCGGGATCGCCACCAGGGGCTGCCTTCGTTGCCGCCTTTGTCCAGGCTTCCAGGGACGGGACGCTGACTTCGGGATGCTTGCTCATGTATTTTCCTTTCGGGAGACAAGGCACATCGGGCGGCCCTGTCGAGAAGGCTCCGGAAGCAAGGGAATATTGCGCCAACGACCCGCATCCTACAACCGGAACGTGAAATGGCCGGGGAGGCGAAATCCGCCCCGCCCGGCGGTTGTTCCGGTCTAGTGCATTCTTGACAGGTTTTTGGCGCATAGAATACTGTGCACATAATTATGAGTGCAAGCGAAACCGCAACCAATCTCGCCTTCGTGGCCCCGGCCCTCTACGAACAGGTGGCCGAGGAACTCCGTTCACGTATCTACGCCCACCAACTGGCGCCCGGTGCCTGGATCGACGAGCAGGCCATCGCGGCCGAGTTCGGAATATCCCGGACGCCGTTGCGGGAGGCTCTCAAGGTGCTGGCCTCCGAGGGGCTGGTCGAGTTGCGTCCGAGACGCGGCTGCTACGTGGCCGAGCTGTCGGAACAGGACCTGGACGAGATATTCCCCGTGATGGCCCTGCTGGAAGGGCGCTGCGCGGAGGAGGCGACCATCAAGGCGGGCGTTGCGGAACTGGCCCGCCTGGAGGCCGTGCATGCGGAACTGGAACAGCACGCCGCGAACGGCGATGCGGACAGGTTCTTCGAGGCGAACCAGGCCTTCCACGGCATCCTGCAGCAACTGGCAGGAAACCGGTGGCTCAACCAGCTCATTGCCGACACGCGAAAGTTCATCAAGCTGACCCGCCGCGACTCGCTCCGTCTGGAAGGTCGCCTGCGCCAGTCCCTGGCCGAGCACCGCGCCATCCTGGATGCGATCCGCCGCCGCGACCCCGACGCGGCAGGACGGTTGATGCGGGAACACATCCTTTCCGGCCGGGCTGCCCTGGCGCGCCTGAACCGCCCTGCCGCCCCGTGACGCCCGACATCCTCCCGGGACGGGATGGCGCGGTCGCCACGGTCACCCTGTCCAATCCCGGCAAACGGAATGCGATGACTGCCGCCATGTGGCGGCGGCTCGAGGCGGTGATGCACGAACTTTCCGCCGACGAGCACCTGCGCTGCGTGGTCATCCGCGGCGAAGGCCCCGTCTTTGCCGCCGGCGGCGACATCGAGGAGTTCCTTTCCGTCCGCGACACCTACGAGAAGGCAAGGATCTATCATGGCGAATGGGTCGCCGGCGCGTTGGATGCCGTCGCGGGCTGCCGCCATCCGGTGATCGCCGAGATCCGCGGCGCCTGCATGGGCGGCGGGTTGGAAATTGCCGCGGCCTGCGACCTGCGCATTGCCGGCGAGGGGGCCCGTTTCGGTGCCCCGATCATGCAACTCGGCTTTACCATGGCCCATTCGGAACTTGTCGGCCTGGTGGCCTTGGCGGGCCCGGCGGTCACCCTGGAAATCCTTTTGGAGGGCCGCATCCTGACAGCGCGCGAGGCCTATGAGAAGGGCCTCGTCGCGCGCGTGGTCCCCGACGACGGGCTTGCGGCGGAGGTCGCTGCGACGGCCGTCCGGATAGCTGCGGGCGCCCCCTTGGCCGCCCGGGCCCACAAGCGCCTCGTCCGCCGCCTGACGGCCGCCGCGGCGGCCCTGGACGAAGCTGAAATTCGCGCCAACTTCGCGTTCCTCGACAGCGAGGATTATCGGGAGGGCCTGGCGGCCTTTCTCGCCAAGCGGAAGCCCGAATTCCAGGGGCGCTGACGCTTCTCGTACCACCGGGGCCGCGCCGTGTTTCCCTGCGGCAGCCGGGGTTTTTTGCATAGAATTCCCGCCCAACCTCCACGCCGGGACCTTGTCATGATCCAGCCCCTTGCCGACATTCTCGACCGCTGCGAACTGTTCGCCTCCGTGGACCGGGCGGCCCTGTCCGCCGAGCTGGAATCCATCGGCACGACGGCGCTCGGGGCAGGCGAGGTGCTGCTCGATCCATTGCGCCAGAACGACGTCATCTACGTGTTGCTGGACGGCCAGTTGCTGGTCTGCCTGGAGCCGAAGCCGGGCAATCCCCTGGTGACCCTCAAACCGGGCGACTGCGTGGGGGAGTTGTCGATCATCGACACCCGCCCGCCTTCGGCCTACGTGGTCGCTGCCACGGCCTGCCGGCTGCTCGCCATCACGCGCGACCTGATGTGGCGCATGGTCGCGCGGCAGCCGGCCGTCGGCGCGAACCTGCTGCGCATCCTTGCCGACCGCATTCGCCAGAACAATGCCATCATCCTTTCGAGCCTTGAGTTGCAGCGGCATTACCGGAACAAGGCGGAATACGACGCCCTGACCGGCCTCCGGAACCGCGCCTGGCTGGACGAGATCTTCCCCAAGCAACTGGAGCTCTGCGAAAGAATCGGCCAGCAAGTTTCCCTGGTGATCCTCGACATCGACCACTTCAAACGGGTGAACGACACCTGGGGGCACGCGGCCGGAGACCAGGCCTTGCGGCACCTCGGTGCCCTCCTGCGCCAGCACCTGCGCTCAACGGATCTTTCGGCTCGATACGGCGGGGAGGAGATCGTGATTCTGATGCCGGCGACCGAGGCGGCACTGGCGTCGCGCACGACCCAGCGGTTGCGCGAAATCCTGGCCGCCGCGCCGGTACCCCTTGCCGACGGAAAGCGGATTCCGCTCACCTTTTCGGCGGGCGTCGCCGAATGGTTTCCCGGCATGACGCTCGACGCCCTGTTCAGCGCCGCCGACGGCGCCATGTATCGGGCCAAGGAGGCCGGGCGCGACCGGGTGGAAATCAGCACGCTCACGGGGGCCCTCGCCACGGCGGCCTCCCGGCGCTGACCCCGGCCGGTCTGCGCCGGCTGTTAAGATCGGCGGATGGCTCCTCCCCCCTGGCTCGCCGCGTTGCTGACGCGGCGCATGCTGATCTGCGTCGTCACCGGCTTCACCTCCGGCCTGCCGCTGTTCCTGATCTTCAATCTGTTGCCAGCGTGGTTGAAGACCGAAGGTATCGACCTGAAGATCATCGGCGCCTTTGCCCTCATCCAGTTCCCCTATACCTGGAAATTCCTGTGGGCGCCGCTGCTCGATCGCTACCGGATGCCGTTCCTCGGGCGCCGGCGCGGGTGGATGCTGCTGGCGGCGGCCGGGGTCCTGCTGGCCATCGGAGGGCTCGGGGAACGTTCGCCGCGGGAAGATCTCGGTACGGTCGTCTGGTTGTCCGTGCTGCTCGCCTTCCTGTCGGCGACCCTGGACATCGTGCTCGATGCCTACCGCAGGGAACTGCTCCCGGAGCAGGAACTCGGACTGGGCAATGCCATCCATGTGAACGCCTACAAGGTCGCCGGGCTCGTTCCCGGATCGCTGTCCCTCATCCTCGCCGAGACCCGGCCATGGCCGGAGGTCTTCTGGATCACGGCCGCCTTCATGGCGCCCGGCATTGTGATGGCATTGCTCGTCGCCGAGCCGGACGCAGATTCGCATACACCGCGCACGTTGCGTGACGCTGTCATCGAACCGTTCCACGAGTTCGTGGCCCGGCGGGGATGGGGTTCGGCCCTCGAGATTCTCGCATTCATCTTTCTTTACAAGCTCGGCGATTCCTTGTGCACGTCGCTCGCCACGCCCTTTTACCTGGAAATGGGCTACAGCAAGCTCGACATCGGCCTGGTGGCCAAGCATGCGGGCCTCTGGCCGTCGGTGGCCGGCGGCCTGCTCGGCGGCCTGTGGATGCTGCGCCTCGGCATCAACCGGGCTTTGTGGGTGTTCGGGGTCGTGCAATGGGCTGCCATCCTTGGTTTCTTCCTGCTCGCATGGCTCGGGCCGCGAACCGCCGTCGATGCCGGCGACCGCGCGCTCCTGGCCCTGGTGATCGGAACGGAGGCCCTGGGTGTCGGGCTGGGCACCGCTGCCTTCGTCGCATTCATTGCCCGCGCCACGCATCCCGCGTATACGGCGACCCAATTCGCGCTATTCACCAGCCTCGCCGCGGTTCCGCGCACGTTCATCAACTCGGCGGCGGGATGGATGGTCGCGCAGCTGGGGTGGCCCGGATTCTTTGTGCTGTGCACCATCCTGGCGGCGCCGGGCATGGCCCTCCTTTTGCGCGTAGCGCCGTGGCGGGAAAGCAACACCGACGTGAATTAGCGCACGACGCTCCTGTCCCGCTGCAACAGATTTCCATGGTCGTCGTTACACTGAAATCGTCCCCCTGCCGCATCGGAAAGGAGATGGACATGATCATGGTGATGGACATGAGCACGGGCAAGATCTACGAGGACGAGTTCGGACGCTACGAAGACGAGGTGCTGAACGCCGGCTGGCTGCCGCCGCAGCCGGAACTGCAACTCGGGCTGCAGGAGGCCGCGCCGGCTTCCACCGAGCGCGAATTCGATCCTGACGCCTACCTGGCGACCGTCTACAAGTCCCAGGCGTAATCGCGCTTGGTATCATCGTGCGCTCCGCATACCGGATGCGCACGATGAGTCACAACCCTGGTTCCCTCACTCCCCATATCCCCGCCGAAGCCCGCATCGAGACGCGGGAGAGTTTTCGGCATTTCCTCGTCATACCTACCCGCTGGATGGACAACGACGTGTATGGGCACGTCAACAATGTCGTCTATTACAGCTACTTCGACACCGTCATCAACGAGTACCTGATCCGCGAGGGCGGCCTGGACATCCACGACGGCCGGGTGGTCGGCTACGCCGTGGAAACCCAGTGCCGCTTCCATCGTCCCATCACCTTTCCCGAATCCATCGACGCGGGCATGAGGGTCGGGCACCTCGGCAACTCCTCGGTGCGCTACGAAATCGCCCTGTTCCGCCAGGGCGACGACAAGCCGGCGGCCACCGGGCATTTCGTCCACGTCTTCGTGGACCGGGAAAAGGACAAGCCGACGGCCATACCGCCGGCTATCAGGGCCTGCCTGGAAAATCTGAAGGTCTGAGATGAACGCGGTGGGGACGGAGCCGCCGCCGTCCGCCCGTCCCGTGGTCGTGCTCTGTGCGGCCGAGGTCCTCAGCATGACGGGCTTCGCGACTTGGCCGGCCCTGCTCCCGGAACTCGAGAAGGCCTGGGGCTTGTCCGGAACCGAAGCCGGCGCCATCGGGGGCGCCTACTTCGCCGGTTACATGGTGGCCGTTTCCTGGCTCTCCGGGCTGACGGACCGGCTGGACGCCCGCAAGGTGTATTTCTTCTCCTGCCTCCTTGCCGCCCTGGGGACCCTGGGTTTCGCGTTGTTCGCCCGGGGCGCGCCGGGTGCCATACTGTTCCAGGCCATCGCGGGCGCCGGCCTTGCAGGCACCTACATGCCGGGGCTCAAGGCCATGACCGACCGGGTCGGCGGGTCCCGCCAGCCGCGCTATATCGCCTTCTACACTTCCACTTTCGGCGTCGGTGCCAGCCTGTCATATGCCCTTACCGGTGCCGTTGCCGCGGGGCAGGGGTGGCAGGTCGCCGTTCTGGTCGCCGCTGCCGGGCCCGTCCTGGCGGGTCTGCTGGCCCTGCGGGGCCTCGCGCCCGTCGCCCCTCAAGGTGGCAGGCACAGGGCCTCCGTCTTCAGCCAGTTCCGTGTGCTGCGCGAGCCCGCGACCCTGGGTTATGTCGCGGGCTACGCCGTTCATTGCTGGGAACTGTTCGGCCTGCGCTCCTGGATCGTCGCGCTCGTCGCCTTCTCCGTATCCATCGGTGACGGTGCGCAACCTCTGGCGGCGGCGACCGCGGCGGCCGCCGTGAATCTGGTGGGCATTCCGGCCAGCATCCTGGGCAACGAGATCGCAGGGCGGGTCGGACGCAGGCGTTTCATCCTCGCGGTGATGGCGACCTCCGGCGCGCTGGCCTGGGCTGTCGGCCTTTCCCTGGCCTCGCCCTGGGCGCTGCTGGCGCTGCTCTTCCTCTATAATGTCAGCATCATGGCCG
>DAOLKI010000131.1:5706-6861 GCA_035331665.1 Rhodocyclaceae bacterium | reverse complement strand
GTTTCGCTGCCCGGTGACGGGGCGGTCGACGCGCCGCCAGGACGCGCCGCCCCGGCATGCCGTACGGCAATGGCCGCCGCGGTGCCCCCGTCAGGCGATGGCCTCCACCCGGTAGCTGCCGACGACGAATTCCGCGCCCGTCTCGAGGATCTCGCGAGGCTGCAGCCGGATGGTCTTGCCCTCGGCTTCGAACACCATCGGGATGAAATCCTCCCACGCCGCGGTCGGCAGGATCACCCGCGCCAGTCCCCCGAGCGACAGGGTGGACTCCAGGAGTATCGCATCCGTCTTCAATCCGCCACTGTCCGCCACGATGGCACGCGGGGTCCGGCCCACGGTTTCCAGGCCGACCGCACCGATTTTGTCCGACACCCGGCTGAAACGCCGCACAATCCCCACGAGCCAGTTGTTGCCGCCTTCCGGCTGGATCGCCAGCAGGCTGCCGATGCAGATCCAGTCGTTGGGACCCAGCGGGACCTGGGTGCCCATGCCGCCGATGCTGACGTCGTCCACCACCCAGGATTCGGTATCGGGAAGATCTTCCTCGCCGCCGGCGATGCGCTGGTGCACGCCGGCAATCCCGTGTACCACCGCCAGGCGCGATTTCACGTGATGCCTCGCATGGGTCCGCATCGGCGGGCGCGGCGCCCAGCACGCGATCAGATGGGTCAGTACGGGCAACACGACACGCGGCGGATACTGGCCACCGAGTACCAGCGACGCCGGGACTTCCTTCGTTTCGTCGATCTGCTGACGCAGGGCCTCGGCGGCCCCGAGGGCGGCACCGGCGCTGAAGAAACACAGCGTCGGCGAGATTTCCGGCAGCCTGGCAAGCCGGGTCGGCGGCAGGGGTTTCGCCGAATCGCACCAATACACGTTGTCCGGCCGGGCCTGGTCCGTGAACACGAATCCCGGCAGGAAATGGGCGATCAGCCTCTCGGCGATCTCGATCTCCAGCGGGAGCAGCTTGTCCATGGAGGATGCATGGAAGGCCAGGGCCTTCAGGTACTCGCGCTCCGGGGTCGTCTCGATGCTGCCGACCGCGTAGAGCGTCACCGCCTTGTCGCTGACTTTCGCCGCCTTGGCGGCCAGATGCACCTGCCCCATGCTGGCCCAAAGCCGCGGGTCGATCGGCCCGTAGCGGAACTGGTCCCA
>DAOLKI010000131.1:0-5606 GCA_035331665.1 Rhodocyclaceae bacterium | reverse complement strand
TCCAGCTGCAGGAGGATCTCGATTCGGCGGTCCAGGCGCAGGTTCTCGTCCGCGGCCACGGATTCGCACCAGGAGGTCGCTTCCTCGACGCCGGCCGCCGCCTGACTGGCGGCCAGCTCCGCAAGCAGCACCCTGGCTTCCTTGGGGTCGGCCAGAGGGTGGTTCGACTTGGTGGAAAACAGGCCTAGCATGAGGGCTCCTGCATGTTTATGCCGAGAATAACGGATTCCCGCAGCCTCGTCATGGTCTGCAATCTCCCGTGCCGGCCGGATCCGCAGGGGATCGGCCAACCCGGCTCACCGCCGGCCGCCGCGGCTCGCGATGAATGCCAGGCCCCAGCCCACGCCGAAACCGGTCAGGTCGCCGGCGATCGCCCCCAGTCCCCCGGGGCAACGGGAAGCGGAAAGGTCCATGTGCAGCCATGGCGTCTTGCCGACAAATCGACGCAGGAAGCACGCCGCCAGGATATGGTCGGCATCGCCCTCCATGGCGCATTGTTTGATATCGGCCACCTTGGACTCCAGGGCGGCCTCGTAGTCGGCATCCATCGGGAAGACGCAGACGCGCTCGCCACTGGCGATGCCCGCCGACACCGCTTCGCCGGCCAGTTCGTCCGTGCTGGCAAATACTCCGGAGTAGCGGGTGCCGAGCGCCGCATGCATGCTGCCGGTCAGGGTGGCAAAGTCGATGACCAGGTCGGGCCGCCGACCCCTCCCGCCGCCACGGCAGGCGAGTGCCAGCGCGTCGGCCAGGACCAGGCGCCCCTCCGCATCCGTGTGGACGATCTCGATGCTGGTGCCGTCCAGTGCCGTGATGACGTCGTTCTGACGAAAACCGGCGGGCGAGATATCGTTCCTGGCGATCGCCAGCCAGCAGTCCACCGCGACCGGGAGGCGCGCTTTCGTGACGGCCAGCAGGAGCCCGAGTGCCACGGCGGACCCGTTCATGTCCTCGTGCATGCCGGCCATGTACTTGGCGGGCTTCAGGTTGTGGCCCCCGGTGTCGTGGCAGATGCCCTTGCCGACCAAGGCGATCCGTTGCCGCGAACGCGCGGGCGAATACGACACCCGGACGATGGCGGCATCGCCTTCCGGCGAGCCCTGGGCGACGGCGCAGAAAGCGCCCGCCCCCAGCTTGCGCAGGCGCCGCAGGTCGAGTTCCTCGTGCTCCCACCCGACCGACGCCGCCAGGTGTCTGATGCGCCTGCGATATCTCGCCGGCGACAGGTCGTTGCCCGGGAGACTGGTCAGTTCGCGGCACAGGTGGTTGCCGCGGACCAACGCGTCCACCGCATCGGGCCCGGACGGCGCCTGCCCGGCATAGAGCCGAATTCCGCGCAAGGACCTCGTCGGCTTGCGGCGACGGGTGGGGAGTGGCATGCCGTTGGCCGCCAGCACGAACCTGGCTTGGCGGAGGGTCGTCTTGCCGAGCTGCGGCGAAATCCAGACCGCGACGGTCTCTGGCGCTTCCTCCAGCAACGGCGCCGCGGCCTTGCGCAACATGGTGAGGGTGTCGAAGGCGGGTACCGTCTCGTCCACCGCCGCGAAGGCGACACGGGCGCCGGTGCCCAGGTCAACGAATACCGGTGACCGGGACAGTTCGATGGCCGTGACCCGCCGTCGTCGCATCGCTGCCGTGAGGGACTCCCGAGCGGGGATCCCTTGCGGCACGGTCCTCCCTGCCGGAAACAACACGAGCAGGTGCTGTTCGCGTTCGATCATCCGGCGCGGCGCCGGCCAGGCCATGAACAGCAGGCGGGGAGGGTCCATCGGGTGTGTTGGGATGCCGGGCAAGACGCTAGAATGGCCGCTGATTATAGCTACCCCCCTGCGAACCGATGCGGCAATACCTGGAACTGATGCAGCACGTGCTGGAACACGGTCACGAGAAGAACGACCGGACCGGCACCGGTACGCGTTCGGTCTTCGGGTGGCAGATGCGTTTCGACCTGGGGGCGGGATTTCCGTTGCTGACGACCAAGAAGCTGCACCTCCGGTCCATCGTCCACGAACTGCTCTGGTTCCTCCGCGGCGAGACCAACATCCGCTACCTGAAGGAAAACGGCGTCAGCATCTGGGACGAGTGGGCCGACCCGAACGGGGAACTGGGGCCGGTATACGGACACCAATGGCGGCACTGGCGCACTTCGGACGGTGGCGAGGTGGACCAGATCCGACGCCTCGTCGATGGCATCCGGCGGAACCCGGATTCGCGTCGCCATATCGTGACGGCATGGAATCCGGGCGACGTGGACCGGATGGCGCTGCCTCCCTGTCACGCATTGTTCCAGTTCTACGTGGCCGATGGACGGCTGTCGTGCCAACTCTACCAGCGCAGCGCCGACATCTTCCTGGGCGTGCCGTTCAACATCGCTTCCTACGCGCTGCTGACCCTGATGGTGGCGCAGGTGACAGATCTGCGCCCGGGGGAATTCGTGCATACCTTCGGTGACGCGCATCTCTATTCCAATCATCTGGATCAGGCCCGCGTCCAGTTGGCGCGGCAGCCGAAATCCCTGCCGACCATTCGCTTGGCTCCCCGGGTCGATGACCTGTTCGGATTCCGGTTCGAGGACTTCACCCTCGAAGGATACGATCCGCATCCCCACATTCCGGCGCCGGTAGCGGTTTGATCCTCTGCGGCGACATCGGCGGCACGAAGGCGCTCCTGGGCATCGCGGACCCGGATGGCGGAGCCTTGCGGATCGTTTTCGAGCGTCGCTACGCCTGCGCCGACCACGACGGATTTGATCGCCTCTGGACCGCCTTCCGGCACGACGCGGACGAATTCGTCGGCCGCCTAAGCGCCGGATGCCTGGCGGTCGCGGGCCCCGTCGCCGATGACGGCGGGTCTGCGAGCCTGACCAATCTTCCCTGGCGGGTGGATGCCGTTGCGGCGGGCCAGACCTTCGGATTGCCTTCGCTTCGCCTGGTCAACGACTTTGCCGCCGCGGCCTTGGGTACGACGATGGCGGATCCGGAAGAGGTCCTGGTCATGCAGACCGGATCGCCGCGCGCGGAGGCCCCGCGCCTGGTCGTGGGCGCCGGCACCGGACTGGGCATGGCCACGTTGCTGCCGGACGGATCCGCCTGGCGGGTCCTGCCCGGAGAGGGAGGGCACGTGGGCTTCGCGCCAGCAGACGCGCTGCAAGGCGAACTGTGGGCATGGCTGCGCGCCCGTTTCGGGCGCGTCACCGCGGAACGGGTAATATCGGGCAGCGGCTTGGTCCTGATCTACGAATTCCTCGCCGGTCGTGGCTCCGCCGATGTGCCTGATCCCCTGGGAGATGCGAACCCGGCCGCCGCCATCGGTGCCTTGGCCCTCGAGCGCCCCGACAGCCTTGCCCGCCGGGCCGTAGCGTTGTTCTTTTCCTGCTATGGCGGATTTGCGGGGGACATGGCCCTTAGCGTGATGGCACGCGGCGGGGTATTCCTGGCAGGTGGCATCATCGGACGCCTGCGGGACCTGGCGGCGGAAAGCGATTTCCTCCGGGCATTCAATGCGAAAGCCGAGCACGAGCGTCTGGCAGCGGCAATGCCCGTCACGGCGGTCATGGACCCGGCCCTCGGCCTGAAGGGAGCGGCGCTCGCAGTCGCCGGTCATTGACAATTGTCAACGGGGCTGTAACGCAGTTCGGATATAAACGGTTGTGTCGAAACAGGAAGGTTTGGAGGACTCCAACATGAGCGAAGGCAAGAAAGCCAACCCGAAACCAGCATCCCCGGCAAAAGCCGCCGCGAAGACCGTGGCCGCGCCCAAGAAAGCCGCAGTTGCGAAGAAGAGTGCGCCCGAGACGACGGCCGCGGCACCCGCGGTCGAAAAGAAGGCGGCGGTCCCGAAGGCCCCGAGGGCCAAGAAGGCGGCCGCCAAGCCGACCGTGGTTGCGCCGGACCAGAAGCGGCAACTCATCCAGGTTGCCGCCTATTTCATCGCCGAACGTCGTGGCTTCGAAGGCGGTCGCGAAGTCGACGACTGGTTCGAAGCCGAAGCCGAAGTGGAGCGAATGCTTACCGAGGGCCTGATCAGTCCCTGACCGGGGCGAGTACCAGGGCCGCCAGCGGCGGCAGACTCAGAACGAGGCTGGCGGGTCGGCTCATCCAGGGTTCCGGCGCCGCCGTCAGGCTGTCTCCGTTGCCGGCGTCGCTGCCTCCATAGTGGTGGGAGTCGCTGTTCAGTATCACGCGGTGGCGCCCCTCGCGAGGAACGCCGATCCGGTAGTCATTCCGCACCACGGGGGTGAAGTTGAGGACGACCACAACGTACTCCCCGTTTCTCGCGAGGCGCAGCCAGGCCACGACCGACTGCTCGGCATCGTGACAATCGATCCACTCGAACCCGCGGCCCTCGAAGTCCAGTTCGTGCAGGGGCGCCAGGTCGCGGACCAGTCGATTGAGGTCGCGCACCAGGGTCTGGATGCCGGCATGTTCCGGTTCGGCCAGCAGTTCCCACGGAAGCTCGCAGGATTCGCGCCACTCGCCTGGCATAGCCAGTTCGTTGCCCATGAAGGAGAGTTTGCGTCCCGGGGTCAACGCCTGGTAGGCCAGGAGCAGCCGCACATTGGCCCGCCGCTGCCAGTAATCCCCCGGCATCTTGCCGAGCAGCGAACCCTTGCCGTGCACCACTTCGTCGTGGGACAGGGGCAGGACGAAATTCTCGCTGTAGGCATAGAGCTGGCCAAAGGTCAGCTTGTCGTGATGGAAACGGCGATGGACGGGATCGAGCCCCATGTAGGAAAGGGTGTCGTTCATCCAGCCCATGTTCCACTTCATGGAGAAGCCCAGGCCCCCGAGATAGACCGGACGGGAGACCATGGGCCATGCGGTCGATTCCTCGGCGATGGTCAGTGCACCCGGAAATTCCCGGTGCACCATCTCGTTCATGACCCGGAGGAAGTCGATCGCCTCCAGGTTCTCCCGGCCGCCGAAACAGTTCGGCAGCCACTGGCCTTCCCGGCGCGAATAGTCGAGATACAACATCGATGCCACCGCGTCGACCCGAAGGCCGTCCGCGTGGAAGGACGACAGCCAGTAGTAGGCACTGGAGAGCAGGAAGCTGCGCACTTCGTTACGGCCGTAGTTGAAGACGTGGGTACCCCAGTCGGGGTGCATCTTGAGCCGCGGATCCTCGTGCTCGTAGAGCGCCGTCCCGTCGAAATGGGCGAGCGCGAACTGGTCGCTCGGGAAGTGGCCCGGCACCCAGTCGAGGATCACGCCGATGCCCCGGGCGTGGAATTCGTCGATCAGGAAACGCAGGTCGTCCGGCGACCCGAATCGACTGCTGGGAGCGAAGTAGCCTGTGCATTGATAACCCCAGGATTCATCGAGGGGGTGTTCCATCACCGGCATCAGTTCGACATGGGTGTAATTGAGATCGGCCACATAAGGCACGAGCCGCTCGGCCATTTCCCGGTAACTGTAGAAACGGCCGTCCGGATGGCGCATCCAGGACCCGGGATGGACCTCGTATACCGTCATCGGCGCGTGCAGCCAGTCCCATTGCAGCCGCCGTGCCATCCAATCGGCGTCCCGCCATTGGTAGTGGTCGCGGTTGACCCGGGCGGCGGTGGCGGGGCGCATTTCCCATTCCCTAGCGTAGGGGTCGGATTT
>DAOLKI010000130.1:0-6865 GCA_035331665.1 Rhodocyclaceae bacterium | reverse complement strand
CGTGGCCGAGATGGCCGAACTCGGCCGGCGCCTGGGCGCCGCCCGCAGACCGCTCGCCCTGATCGGCGGCCCCGGCTGGACCCGGCGCGCCGGCGACGACTTCCGCGCCTTCGCGGAGGCATGGCAGTTGCCGGTCGCCGCCGCCTTCCGCTATCAGGACCTGTTCGACAACCGCCATCCGCTCTACGCCGGCGACGCCGGCCTCGGCATCAATCCGGCGCTCGCATCGCGCATCCGCGAGGCCGACCTGCTGCTCGCCGTGGGCCCGCGCCTCGGCGACGCGACGACCTCGGGCTACACGCTCCTCGACGCCCCGGTGCCCCGGCAGGCGCTGATCCACGTCCATGCCGGCATCGGCGAACTCGGCCGGGTCTACCAGCCGGCCCTGCCGATCTGCGCCACGATGCCCGAGGCATGCGCGGCCCTGGCCGCCCTCCCGTCGCCGGACGCATGCGCCTGGACGGACTGGCGCCGCGCGACGGGCGCGGACTATGCCGAATGGATCGCCCGGCCCACCGCGGGCGCCCTCGACCTGGCGGCCGTCATCCGGCACGCGAGCGAAGCGCTGCCCGACGCGGCCATTGTCTGCAACGGTGCCGGCAATGCCACGGTGTGGCTGCACCGCTTCTTCCGCTACCGCCCCGGCCCGGAGGACTGCCGGCGCACCCAGCTCGGCCCCACGTCCGGCGCCATGGGCTACGGCGTGCCCGCCGCGGTGGCGGCGGCGATCCGCTTTCCCGACCGCCCGGTCGTCACCGTCTGCGGCGACGGGGACTTCCTGATGACGGCCCAGGAACTGGCCACGGCCGTGGCCCATGGCGCCCGCTTCGTCGTGCTGCTCGTGAACAACGGCATCTACGGCACGATCCGCATGCACCAGGAGCGCCGCTTCCCCGGCCGCGCGATCGGCTCCGACCTGGCCAATCCGGATTTCGTCGCCTTCGCGAGAAGCTTCGGGGCCTGGGCCGCGCGGGTCGAGAGGACGCCGCAGTTTGCGTCGGCTTTCGCCGAGGCGCTGGCGGTACCGGGCCCCGCGGTCATCGAACTGGTGCTCGATGCGCGGGTGATCACGCCGGGATCGACCCCCGGCGGCCCCTGAATCCGGGCCGGCCTGCCGTTTTGGCAGCGTCGATCCCGGCGCCTGCTCCGGTGCCGCGGGCGGTATGATCCGCCATGGCTGCCGCCCGCGACGGGCCGGCAGGGTCCGCGCGGGAATGCCGGGAGCGACGTCGCACCGGCCCGATGCCCGCGGGTGATCGAGGAAATCCGCGAGGGTGGAGATGTCGCCGATGTCCAAAGGAACCAGCACGAGTCTCCGCCCCGCGGAGCACGCCCCGCAGGGCCCCGAACCGGCGCCGCCCAGCGAGGCGGAGCGCCTGCGGCTCGCCGGGCGGCTGCCGACCCCCAAGGGCGTGGCGCTGGCGATCATGGAAGTGTGTCGCCGCGAGGATGCCACCACCGACGACGTCGCCCGCGTCGCCCAGACCGACCCGGCCCTGGCCAGCCGGCTGCTCTTCATGGCGAATTCCGCGGCGCGGCGCGGCACCCGGCCGGTCGCGTCCATCCCCGAGGCGGTGATGCGCGTCGGGCTGACCGCGGTGCGCCAGGCGGCCATGGCCTTTTCGCTGGTGGACCAGTACCAGACCGGGCCCTGCCGGGCCTTCGATTACGGCCGCTTCTGGTCCCACTCCCTGCTCATGGGCGTGGCCATGCAGGAACTCGCCGCCCTCACGCGGACCGCGGCGGGCGACGAACTGTTCGCGTGCGGGCTCCTGGCGCGCATCGGCCGCCTGGCGCTGGCCACCCTGCATCCGGACGCCTACGCCGATATCCTGGGTTCCGGCGCCGCGGGCGCGAACCTGGCAGCGCAGGAAAAAGCGATCCTCGGGGTGGATCACAACGAGCTGACGGCGTCGATCCTGGCCGACTGCGGCATTCCGAAGGCCCTCGCGGAACCCGTCTCGCACCACGAAGCGCCGGAAGAATCCGGATTCATGGAGGGATCGCGGCCCTATCAGCTCGTCCGCCTGTTCTACGACGCCAAGCGCCTGGCCGACATGGGGGTCGCCGCGGAAATGGACCGGGGCGGCATCGTCTCCGAGCTGATCCTCCTGGGCGGGAGACTGGGCCTCGCCGACGGCGAGCTGGGCGGCCTGGTGGACCGCACGATCGTCCAATGGCGGGAGTGGAGCGCGCTGCTGCACGTGCCGGCGACGAAACTGCCCTCCTTTGCGGAGATGGTGGATGCACCCGTCCGGAACGCGGAGGAGCCGCCGGTCCCCGCGCCATGCCTGAGAATCCTGCTGGTGGAGGACGAACCGGTCGCCCGTTTGCAGATGCAGGCGGTATTGCAGGGAATCTCGGGCCGCGAGGTCCACACCGCGGCGGACGGCCGGGACGGTCTTGCCCGTGCGCTGGAGGTGATGCCGCAGGTCGTCGTGACGGACTGGCTGATGCCGGGCATGGACGGCATCGAGTTCTGCCGCGCCCTCAGGGCCACCGAATGGGGCCGGTCCATGTACGTGATCATGCTGACCGGCGTGGAGAACGAGGAGGATATCGTGCGCGCCTTCGAGGCCGGCGTGGACGACTACGTCACCAAGCCGGTGAATCTGCGCGCCATGAGCGCGAGGATGCGCGCGGCATCCCACTACGTCCAGCTCCTCGAGGCCTGGGAGCGGGACCGGGCGCAATTGAAACAGCTCGCCGCGGAACTGGCGGTCAGCAACCGCAAGCTCGAGCATTCGGCGCTGACCGACCTGCTCACCGGGCTGCCCAACCGGCGCGCCGGCATGGACACGCTGGCCCGGGCCTGGAGCGCCGCCAACCGCTCGGGGCAGGGCCTGGCCGTGATGATGGTCGACATCGACCGCTTCAAGCAGGTGAACGACACCCATGGCCATGCGGTCGGAGACCGGGTGCTGGCCGAGATCGGCCAGCTGATCCGCGCCTCGGCCCGGCGCGACGACCACGTGAGCCGGATGGGGGGCGAGGAATTCCTGGTGATCTGCCAGAACGCGGACCTCAAGTCGGCCGTCCAGGCGGCCGAGCGTCTGCGCCAGCGGATCCGCGGCACCGCCATCACGGCCGGCGAGCTGGAACTGCAGGCGACCGTCAGCATCGGGGTGGCTTGCAAGGAATCGTCGATGACGGACGGCGACAGCCTGGTGGCCGCCGCGGACCGGGCCCTCTATGCCGCCAAGCGCGGCGGCCGGGACCGCACCTGCCTGCATTCCGGTGGCCGCCTGCTGATGGGCGGGGCCGCCTGAGCCCGCGAGCCCGCCGGCGACTCGGACAACCTCGCGGCGCAGGCGCGGAGGCGCGGGAGGAAACGCGGGAACTCGAGCACCCGTCAGGCCCGCGCGCCGATCGGGGCAGGCGCCACTGCCACCCTCGACGTCGCTCGGGGGATCGGCGAGGCCGCCCCGGTCATTGCTGTTTCGCCCGCCACTCGCGCAGGGCGGCGAGGGTGTTCTCCACGTGCCTGTCCGGGCTCATGGCGGAATAGGCGTAGATGACCGTCCCGTCCGGCGCGACGACGTAGGAAATCCGGTCCGCCCAGCCGGCGAACAGGACCGCGTCGTAGCCCTTCATGATCCGCCGGTCCGCGTCGGAGGCCACCGGGAAGCGCCCCGCGCATTCGCTGGCGGAAAAGCGGTTCAGCACGTCGATGGCATCGTTGGAGACGCCGATCACCGTCGCGCCCACGGCCTTGAAGCGGTCGATGGCCTCGGCGAACAGGTGCGCCTCCACCGTGCATCCCTTGGTGAAGGCTTGCGGATAGAAATAGACGACCACCGGCCCCTGGCGCAAGGCCTCCGCCAGGCGGAAGGTGAACTCCTTGCCGTTCAGCGAGGCCCGCGCCGTGAAATCCGGCGCCTTGTCGCCCGGTTTCAGATCGGCCAGGGCCGTGGGCGCGGCGAGCAGGGCAATGCACAGGGTGACAAGGCGGGTCTTCATGAGGGACTCCCCGAGGTCGGCCAAGGGCGCCATTGTCACCGAAGTTGCGGCGTCCGGAGGATGCCGCCCCGACGGCGCCCGATCGTCGTTCCCGGGCCACCGTTGTCTTTCCCAAATGGAATGGCTATATTGGGCCGCAAAGCGGGGCCGCGCGCCGCTTGGGTGACGCGGACGAGGAGGGGGATCGATGCCGCAGCCTTACCTGTTCATCTCCTACAAGCACGGGGACCCGAGCACCCGGATCGCACGGTTCGTCTACGACTATTTCCTGGCCGTGTCCGATGGCCTGGGTTTCGATATCTTCATGGACGACAAGTCCATCGTCGGTGGCGACCAATGGACCGCCGAGGTGGAACAGGCCCTCGCCAGGACCACCCATTTCCTGGCCCTGCTCGACACGGCCTACTGGCTCTCCCCGGAGTGCCGCCGCGAACTGCGATATGCCCTGAACGGCTGGGAGACGCGGAAATCGCCCCGTCTGCTGTTCGTCAAAGCGGCGGAGATCCGTCCCGACCTGTTCACGTTCAACAAGGATCGCCAGACCGGCGAACTGACCAGCGACGATCCCCAGGTGAAAAAAGTCGGTGACCTGCATTTTCTCGGGCCTTTCGACGGCAATACCCAACTCGTGCGGTTGCAGTGGGAAGATCCCGCGAAGCTGGGTGACCAGGTGGCCCAGTTGCTGGCGCGTTTCGAACAGGCCCTGAAACGGAAGCCCGCATAGGGGGAGTGCCCGTGCCGAAAGCGTCATTCAAGGGAGCCGGCGATGGAAAGGTCCGCGTCGTCCACGCCTCATGGTGCGCGGACGACCTGGCCCTCGGGACCACCCTGGTCGCCCGCCTCGGCGAGGCGATGCAAGCCGTCGACGAGGACGATGGCGGCACGCCGATCAGCTCGGACATCAGCGTGGCCCCCGGTCTTGCCGGAGAGCAGGTGGATGCGCGATCTCGCGAGGCGATTGCCGAGCGGCTGAAGGACGTTACGGACCTGGTCGTGGTGTTTTCGCCGGCCTACTTCAACATGCAGAAGGCGTGCGCTGCGGATGGCGAGTTGCATTGGGCCATGACCACGTCCCGCCCGCGCGAACCGGACGGGCCCGCCATCTGGCTCGCCGTCGTCGCCGGGAACGACGATCTTGCCGGATACAGGCTGGCCGACATGCGGCTCAGGGAATTTGCGGGCTGGCACCGCCTGCGGGACGGCAGATTCGACTTTCCGTCCGAATCCGACATGGGGCGAAAGGCGCTTTTCCAGGCGGAGGTTGATGACGCTGTGAGGCGGCTTTGCAGCCATACCGACGCCGCTGCCTGCCCCGTCTGCAAACCGTAGCGGATGGCCGGGAATGGCCCAGGCAGGCGGACAACCCATAGGACCGACGACATGGACAACATGACGAAGGGATTTCGTTTCATCGGCACCGGGCGCGGTGCGGACCTGGACGCGCGGCTCTCCGACATCAACCCCTGGGGCGGCAGCCTGGGCCCCTGGCGGCCGGGCGAAGGACGGCCGGCCGTGGAAGACGAGACGGCCCGGGAGCACCCGGCCGGCTACCGCGCCGGGTCGGACCTGGTGGATGCGGTCAATACCGCGCTGATCCTCGGCAAGCCCCTGCTGGTGACCGGCAACCCGGGCACGGGCAAGACCCAGCTCGCCGAACGTGTCGCCTGGGAATTCAACCTGGGTCCGGTGCTGCGCTTCGAGGCCCAGTCCCTCAGCGAGGCCAACGATCTCTTCTACCGCTTCGACCTGGTCGGCCACGTGGCGGCCAGCCACACGGCCAGGCCGGCCGCGGCGGGCGACCCGCCCAGCGCCGACGCGCGCCAGTTCATCGACTTCGGCGTCCTCGGCAAGGCCATTCTGCGCACCGACCCGGGCAACCCGAATCACGCGGACCTGTTCGGTCTCGCCTTTCCCGAACCGACGGTGGCGCGCAACGCCTCGCCCAGCGTCGTCCTGATCGACGAGATCGACAAGGCGAGCCGGGATTTCCCCAACGACCTGCTGAACGGCATCGAGCGCCTGGAGTTCAGCCTGAAGGAACTGCGCAACCGCCCCGTCCGCGTCGCCGACGATCCCGGCATGAAGCCCATCGTCGTCGTCACCAGCAACTCGGAACGGGAACTGCCGGCACCCTTCCTGCGCCGTTGCGTCTATTGCCACATCCCGGATCCGGATGAACGGGAACTACGGGAAATCGTCCGGGTGCGCGTCTTCCCGGAAACCCTGGCCGGGGGCGGCCAGACGGGGTTGGGCAAGGCCGGCGCGCCACTGCCGCGGCTCTTCGAGGACCTGCTGGGCGCCTTCCTGCTGCGCCGCCAGTCCGACCAGGCCTCGGCCTACCCCATCGGGCCCTCGGAACTGATCAACTGGTCCCAGGCCGTGCGTCGGGACGTCGGCGATGCCGCCGCCAGCGGCGGCATCCGTGAGCACGGCGCGGCCGTGAAGCGGGCATTGGGCGCCTTCGTCAAGCACCGGGACGACCGGCAACCGGTGCTCGACCTCCTCGCGCGCCAGTTCAACCTGGCCTGAGGACGAGCGACCGTGCCCGCGGCCCTGCTCGGCGGCCGCCTGGAGGACCTGGCCGCGCGCCTGCGCCGGGAGGACATCCCCGCCGGCGCCGCGGAGTTGATCGACGCCAGCCGCCTGCTCAAGCGCCTGGCCGGGGAACGGCCGGAAACGGCGGACCCGGCCCGGCTGCGCACGCTGCTGCGCCCTGTCTTCTGCAAGTCCCGGGCCCACCAGGAGACCTTCGACACGGTGTTCGGGCATTGGCTGGCGGACTGGCCCCGGGAGGTGACCCGGCCCACTCCCACGCCTGCGCCGGAACGGTCTCGCGAATCCGCGCCGCTGCTGCGCCGCCCCGGGGTCTTCATTCCCCTCGCCCTGGTGGCGGCCATCCTCCTGG
>DAOLKI010000129.1:0-6886 GCA_035331665.1 Rhodocyclaceae bacterium | reverse complement strand
GACCGCGGGGGCCGCCAGAACTCCGGCGAAGCCGGCCAGCGCAACGCCGAAGCCGTAGGTCAGCATGACCATCAGCGGCACGTTGATGCCGAAGGCCTGGGTGAGTTGCGGATTCTCGGTGGCCGCCCGCAGGTAAGCCCCGAGCCGCGTCTTCTCGATCACGTACCAGGTGGCAAGGCAGACGGACAGCGAGGCGACGATGATCCAGGCCCGGTATTTGGGCAGGAACATGAATCCCAGGTTGAAGGCCCCGGCGAACTCCTCCGGCATGGTGAAGGGCAACCCGGACACGCCGTACTGGTCGCGGAAGAACCCCTCGATGATCAGGGCCAGGCCGAAGGTCAGCAGCAGGCCGTAGAGATGGTCCAGCTTGTAAAGCCAGCGCAGCATGGACCGCTCGATGACGATGCCGACGGCACCCACGACGAAGGGCGCCAGCAGCAGCGACCACCAGTAGCCCAGTTCGAAGTGGTTGAGTCCGATCCAGGCCAGGATGGCGCCCATCATGTAGAGGGCTCCGTGGGCGAAGTTGATGATGTTCAGCATGCCGAAGATCACCGCCAGACCCAGGCTGAGCATGGCATAGAAGGACCCGTTCACGAGCCCCAGCATCAACTGGCCCATCAAAGCCTGGATCGGTATGCCGAAGATTTCGGTCATTTGGAAAGCCTCACCGCAGCCGCGCCGGGCCGCAGAGCACCGCAAACGACGCTGTCCATCGGAATCCCGTCACCCGGAATGCGCGCGTGCGGGTCCCCGGAAGTTTCCGGTCGGTCGCCGCGTCCTCGTCGCCGATGCCGTTCAACCGTCGTTCTCCGGCCCATCGCGATCGCCGTCGGCGTGTCATTCCGTCCGGGTTGAGCGGCGCCGTGGCGTCCGCTCCAACCGGGACGAAAATTCCGGCGCAAGGCGTCCGGAAATTCACTTCTTGACCATCGGACACCGGGAAAGACCGATGGGCTGGAAGGCCTGGTCGCCCGGGATCACCGACTTGATGTGGTAGTAATCCCATGGCTCGGTGGACTCGGAGGGCTTCTTCACCTGCACGAGATACATGTCGTGCACCATCCGGCCGTCCTCGCGGATCTTGCCGTTCTTGGCGAAGAAGTCGTTGATCGGCGTCGCCTTCATCTCCTTCATGACCGTGGCCGCGTCGTCGGTACCGGTCTTTTGCACGGCCTTCAGGTAATGCATGACGGCGGAATAGGTTCCGGCCGGCAGCATGTTGGGCATCTTCTTCATCTTGCTGAAGAACTTGCGGCTCCAGTCGCGCGTCTCGGCGTTGAGGTTCCAGTAGAAGCCCTCGGTGAACATCATGCCCTGGGTGGTGGGCAGGCTGAGGGCATGGATGTCGACGATCGTGGTCAGCAGTCCGACGATGGTCTGGCTCTTGGTAAGCCCGAATTCGTTGGCCGCCTTGATGGAGTTGATGGTGTCGCCGCCGGCGTTGGCGAGGCCCACCACCTTGGCCTTGGACGACTGGGCCTGCAGCAGGAACGAGGAGAAGTCGGAGGCATTGAGCGGGTGCTTGACCGATCCGATGACCTTGCCGCCCGCCGCCTTGACCGCCTCCGTGGTGTCCTTTTCCAGCGAATGGCCGAAGGCGTAATCGGCGGTCAGCATGAACCAGGTGTCGCCGCCCGCCTTGACGATGGGTTTGGCCGGGCCGTTGGCCAGCGCGTAGGTGTCATAGACGTAGTGGACGGTGTTCGGCGAGCAGTCCTCGTTGGTCAGGCGCGTCGTCGCGGCACCCGTATCGATCAGGATGCGGTTCTTTTCCTGGGTCACCTTGGACACGGCCAGGGCCACGGCCGAGTTCAACACGTCGGTGATCATGTCCACACCCTGGGTGTCGTACCACTCGCGGGCCTTGTTGGAACCCACGTCGGCCTTGTTCTGGTGGTCGGCATAGACCAGTTCGATCTTGAATCCGGGTTTGAACTGGGCCTTGAAGTCGTCGATGGCCATCTGCGCGGCGGTCACCGAGCCCTGCCCGCCCAGGTCCGAATACACGCCCGACATGTCGGTCAGGACACCGATCTTGACCATGTCGCCGGACAACTTCGGCGCCGGCGCCTTGGCCTGGCCGAAGGATGCGCCGGCCAGGGAAGCGAGGGCGCCAGCGAGGGCGAGGCTCAGGGATTTCGATTTCATTGATGTTCCTCCGTATATGTCGTCATTGGAATTCAAACCCCGAGGTACTCCTGCAACAGGGTCTGTTTGGACTGCAATTCGTGCTGGGTGATCTCTTCCGCCACCCTGCCGTGCTCGACCACGTACATGCGGTCGGCCAGCGGCGCGGCGAAGCGGAAGTTCTGCTCGACCAGGATGATGGTGAATTCCTGTTCCTTCAGATGGCGGATCACCTCCGCAAGCTTTTGCACGATCACCGGCGCCAGGCCCTCCGAGATCTCGTCCAGCAGCAGCAGGTGCGCGCCGGTACGCAGGATGCGGGCCAGCGCCAGCATC
Organism: Rhodocyclaceae bacterium; assembly: GCA_035331665.1. Classification (GTDB taxonomy): domain Bacteria; phylum Pseudomonadota; class Gammaproteobacteria; order Burkholderiales; family Rhodocyclaceae; genus JAEUNJ01. Next base: position 4,417 of record DAOLKI010000129.1, on the reverse strand, counting down.
TGCTGTTCGCCCCCGGAGAGGCGCGTCCCCTGGCTGTTGCGCCGTTCGTGCAGGTTGGGGAACATGTCGTAGATCGCTTCCAGGCTCGTGCCGCCGCTGCCCACCGCCGGCGGCAGCAGCAGATTTTCTTCGCAGGAGAGGCTCGAATAGATTCCCCTCTCCTCCGGGCAGTAGCCCACGCCGAGTCGGGCGATCCTGTGGCTCGGCATGCGGATGGTCTCGCGACCGTTCAGCATCACGGAGCCGGAGCGCCGCCCGGTCAGGCCGAGGATGGCCTTCAGCGTCGTCGTGCGGCCGGCGCCATTGCGGCCCAGCAGGGAGACGCACTCGCCCCGGTTAACGACGAAATCCATGCCATGCAGGATGTGCGACTCGCCGTAGAAGGCGTGCAGATCGCTGGCGCGAAGGTATTCCGTACCGGTCACGGGCACTCCCCCCACCCGCCTCCCCGAGGAAGGGGGTGACCGTGGTTCGCCGCGGCGCGGCTCCCGTTTCCCGGCTGCGCCATCCTTGAGGCGGCTCTGCGGATGGGGGGCACACCCCCTTCCCCCCGCCCCCCTTCCCGAGGAAGGGGGTGACCGTGGTTCGCCGCGGCGCGGCTCCCGTTTCCCGGCTGCGCCATCCTTGAGGCGGCTCTGCGGATGGCGCGCATCAATGCCCGGCCGGCGAAGCCAGTTCTTTGTCGGCCGTGCCCATGTAGGCCTCCACCACTTTCGGGTCCGCGGACACTTCCGCATAGCTTCCTTCCGCCAGGACCGACCCGCGGGCAAGTACGGTGATGGTGTCGGATATGCCGGCGACGACCTTCATGTTGTGCTCCACCATGAGGATCGTGCGGTTGGCGGAAACCTGCTTGATCAACTGCATCACCCGGTCCACGTCCTCGTGGCCCATGCCCTGGGTCGGTTCGTCGAGGAGCATCAGCTCGGGTTCCAGGGCCAGCGTCGTGGCGATCTCCAGGGCACGCTTGCGGCCGTAGGGCAATTCCACGGTGACCGTGCCGGCGAAACCCTCCAGGCCCACCTGGGCCAGGATTTCCCGGGCATGCCCGTTCAACGCATCGAGGCTGCGCTCGGAACGCCAGAAATGGAAGGAGGTTCCGAGCTTGCGTTGCAGCGCGATGCGCACGTTCTCGAGCACCGTCAGGTGCGGGAAGACCGCGGAGATCTGGAAGGACCGCACGATGCCGCGCCGGGCGATCTGGGCGGGCCGTTCCCGGGTGATGTCGGCACCGTTGAAGCGGATGCTGCCGTTCGTCGGCTCGAGAAACTTGGTGAGGAGATTGAAACAGGTGGTCTTGCCCGCCCCATTGGGGCCTATCAAGGCATGGATGCGGCCGCGACGGACCTTCAGGTCCACCCCATTCACGGCCACGAATCCCTTGAACTCCTTGACGAGACCCTGGGTCTCCAGAATGAGGTCGTCCGCCATCCGTTGCGAATCTAGTTATGTATTCCGGGATTGGCCCCGGGCTCTCTCCTGCGGCGGATTATCGGCGAGGCGGCAATCCTTCGCAACTGAAATATCCTCGCCGCGCCGGTCGGGCGAAACGACGCGCGTCGGCGGCGTCCTCCCGCGTTAGCGCCCCTTCCACTCGGGCTTGCGTTTCTCCATGAAGGCGTCGATGCCGTGGACCGCATCCTCGGTCATCATGTTGCAGGCCATGGTCTCCGAGGCCAGTTGGTAGGCCCCTTCCAGGCCCATCTCCAGTTGCCGGTAGAACATCTGCTTGCCCATCGCCACGGCGATCGGCGACTTGGCCAGGATGGAATCCACCAGCTTGCCCACTTCCTCGTCGAGCCGGTCGACGGGCACGACCCGGTTGATCAGGCCCCGCCGCTGGGCTTCGGTCGCATCGATGAAGTCGCCGGTGAGCAGCATCTCCATCGCTTCCTTGCGGCCCATCGCGCGTCCCAGGGCGACCGACGGCGTCGAGCAGAACAGGCCCACGTTGATTCCCGACACGGCGAAGCGCGCGTTGTCCGACGCCACGGCCAGGTCGCACATGGCGACGAGTTGGCAACCCGCCGCGGTCGCGATGCCGTGGATGCGCGCGATCACCGGCTGGGGCATCTCGGTGATGGTCATCATCACCCGCCCGCATTGCCTGAAGAGCTTCTGCATGTACTCCTTTCCGTGATTGGCGCGCATCTGCTTGAGGTCGTGGCCCGCGCAGAAGGCCTTGCCCGCCCCGGCCATGACGACCACACGCACGGAAGGATCGCGCGCGATGGCGTCCAGTTCCGACTGCAATGCGTCGAGCAGTTCTTCGGAAAGGGAATTGAACTGGCTCGGACGATTCAGGGTCAGCGTCGCAACGCCGCCATCGTCGCGGCGCAGCAGCAGGGGGGCGTCGGCAGCTTGGGGAACGGCGCTCATGGGAATCACCTCCGGTACGGATGCACGGATGGACAGGGAACATCCATTATGCCCCCGCGCGCCGACTCCCGCGCGGCGGCGACCCGGCAACGGTTCAAGCCGACCGCACCGGCGCTTCACCGGTTGATGCGTGCATCCAATCGGAAGAGCCGCGCCGTCAGACGGCGCGGAGCGCTATTGACCGGGGACCGGCCAGACAGGGCGGGGCGGGACACATGGTCCCGCCGGCGCGTTCAGCAAGAACGGTGATCCCGGGGATTCCAGGCGAACAGGCTGCGCGCGATGCGGTTTGCGCGTACCGTCACCGACGGCCGGACGGCCTTGACCCGGGCCCGGTCCGCGTCCTGCGGATTCCAGGAGAACAGCGGGCGGAGCAACTCGCCCACGGCTTCCACTGCGTCCATCAGGGTATGGCTGGCCAAGGCGGCCAGAAGGCGCAGCCGCGACGCGAAGATGTCCTCGATCCGGCGGAGTTCGGCGGCCCGTAGTTCCCGGGCTTCCTGTTCGATGGCGGCGATGTCGATCGGTTTCATGGTGGTTTCCTCTCTCTGTTGCAATGCAGTAATCTACAGTTCGAATCTTATTACTATCTCCAGAAAACACAATCCAGGCGACGGGAAAAACATTTGTGAATTTTTTTCTATAATCATCGTATCCAGGCCGTTGGCGATGGACCAGGAGGCCTGCCGATGAGGAGTCCGCCGTGGATCGCGCCGCCCAGATGACCGCCTTCGTCCGTACCGTGGATTCCGGCAGCTTTTCCGCCGCGGCGCGGGAACTGGGGCTCACCCCTTCGGCCCTGTCCAAGCTGATCACCCGACTCGAGGACCGCCTCGGCACCCGCCTGCTGCACCGGACCACGCGCCGGCTGCAACTCACGCCGGAAGGCGAGGCTTTCCATGCCCGGGCGCGCCACATCCTCGTGGCGATCGACGAGGCCGAGTCGGAAGTGGTCCAGGCGGGCAGCACCCCGCGGGGCCTGCTGCGGGTGCACAGCGGCTCGGCCTTCGGGATGCACCAGCTCACGCCGGCCATCCCGCGTTTCATGGAGCAGTACCCGGGCATCGAGATCGACCTGACGATCAGCGACGATCCCTTGGGCGCCCTCGAGGAAGGCATCGACCTGGCGGTCCGCATCGGCCCCCTGGACGAGTCCTCCCAGGTCGCGCGTCGTATCCGCAACCTGGAGCGGGTGATCTGCGCCTCCCCGGCCTACCTGCAGCGCTGGGGCACGCCGAAAACCCCGGACGACCTGCTCGAGCACAACTGCCTGTGGATCACCAGCCTGCCCGCCCTGCGCCGCTGGCCCTTCGACACCGACGACGGCATCCGCGTGGTGCCCATCGACGGCAACGTGGTGGCCAACAACGCGGAGACGGTGCTGCAGCTCGCCATCGCCGGCGTCGGCATCACGCGGCTCACCGACATCATCGTCGGCGACGCGATCCGCCGCGGCGAACTGGTGCCAATACTCACCGACTGGCACCACGTGGAGCCGGTGCCGCTGTTCGCCACCTATCCCAGCGGCCGGCACCTGTCGCCGAAGATCCGCGCGATGGTCGATTTCCTGGTGGCCGAGTTCGGCGACGCGAAGCGTCCGCGCGGCGGTCGGAAGCCTCCCACCGCGGGGTAAAATCGCGCCCTTCGCCGCTCCGCGCCTCCTATTCCCTTCCGCCCCTCCTCATGCAGCAGACCGAAAACCTCAATATCGAAGCCTTCGACGCCATGCCCACGCCGGAGGAGATCCACGCCCGCGTACCGCTGTCGGAGACCGCCGCCCAGACGGTGGTCACCGGCCGGCGCACGCTGGAGAACATCCTCGACCGCGAGGACAGCCGCATCTTCATCGTCGTCGGTCCCTGCTCCATCCACGACCCGGCCGCCGGCCTCGACTACGCCCGCCGGCTGAAGGCATTGGCCGCCGAAGTGGCGGATACCCTGTTCCTGGTCATGCGGGTGTATTTCGAAAAGCCGCGCACCTCGACGGGCTGGAAGGGCTACATCAACGACCCGCGCATGGACGACTCCTTCCACATCG
>DAOLKI010000128.1:0-6929 GCA_035331665.1 Rhodocyclaceae bacterium | reverse complement strand
CCCGCCGAGGTCGCCCCCGCGGCGCCGACGCCCCCGGCCACCCCCGCCAAGCCTTCTTCACCCAACTTCCAATAGGGACGGCGCGCACGGGTGCCGGGGTCGCGGCAACCGCCAGGCAACCGGCCGAGGCACCAGGGACACCGGGAGGCACCGCGGACGGACTGCAATTCGTCCCGGCAAGGAGGCCGCAAGAAGGCTGCTCGGCAGCGGCCCGGCGCGCACGCAGTCCCCCGTGCGATTCCCGACGCGACAGCGCGGCGGCGTTGCCGGTGGCGCTCCGGCACGATGGCGCCGGCAATCCTCCGGCAGGAACAGAAGGAAAACGGGGCCGATGCCCCGTTTCACCGGCCCGGATCTCGGCCCGAGTCAGCGCTTGCGCCGCCTGACTGCGGCACCCAGGGCGCCGAGGCCGGCAAGCATCAGCGCATAGGTCTCCGGTTCCGGCACGGCGGCGGTCATCCGCACGTCGTCCAGGCCCATGTCATAGCGGCCGGAATAGGTGAATTGGATGGTGACGGACGTCGCGCTGGCGACGAGAGTCATGCCTTTCTCGTTCCAGTCCTTCCAGTAGTTGCTGGTGATCGGCGTCGCCGAGAAGACCTGGCCCGGGGTGCTGGAGCCCAAGAAACCGACGGAGACGGACTGCGTGCCGCAACAGGGACCCTCGCTGGCGATCTTGAACTTCAGATCGTAGGCCTGGCCGATGGTCAGGCCGCCCACGGTCTGCGACCAGATGGTGGTTCCGGAGGCCAGGTAGCCACCCCCCATGGTCACGAACTGGCTTCCCTCGCCGGCGACGGTGATGTTGCCACCGCCGTCGACGTAGCCGATACGCCACACGCTGGCATCGCCTGCGGACCCGCCCTTCGCCCATCCGGTCGGCACCGAAAGGGTGTACCAGGGGTAGGATGCGATGACGTCGTCCTCGAAGCTGCCGTTCACGACCAGGTTGGCCGCGGAAGCCGGCGAAAAGACCCCGGCGGTCGACGACACAATTGCGGCTGCGGCAAATATCCGTTTGATATCCCTGCTCATATCCCTCTCCCCAAGACATTGAACACCGTCTGCCGCGAACTATCGGCGGCGGTACCTGTGACGTCGCAGCCTAAACGTGGTCCGTGCCTCCGTCCATAGTCCATTCGGACTAACGGGCCGATCGCCCTCCGGGGGCGGGATTTTGTTGATCCGGTCCGGGCGAATTCCCCCGACCCTCGGTACGAAGGTCATCCCTTGCGCGACCGACGCGGTTCCGAGTTCTTCCCCAGGCAGGGCGGACCACCAGGACACCATGGGGCACCAGGAAGGCGAAAGGGCACTTCGTCCGGTCCACAGGCGGCGGGGACGCCGCTCCGATCGCGATGGACGGACGCCCCCCCAAGAGGAGCGTTGCCGCCGGGGCGCCCCCAGGGCAAAGCGGCACGCGGTGGAGCCGCAGACCGCGCCATCGCCAACGCTCCCCGTGACTTGTGAGCGAAGCGATCAAGTGAGTTCCCCCGCCCCGCGGCGGGGGCCGGGACGCGGGGGCCCAGGCCGGCGGCGCCGGCCGTCACTTCGGCCAGAGAATCATCTGCGTGCAGCGAAACAAGGCGAGCTTGCGGCCCGTGGCCTCGTCGGAGACGGTGGCATCCCAGACCTGGGTGTTGCGGCCCAGGTGCTGGGCCTGGGCGTCGCAGAGGATGGCGCCTTCGCGAATCGTTCCCAGGTGGTTGCTCTTCAGTTCCAGGGTGGTGAAGGATTCCGCGCCCGCCGGCAGGTGCGCGACCGTGGCATAGCCGCAGGTCGTGTCGGCCAGGGCGACGATGCTGGCAGCATGAAGGAAGCTGTTCGGCGCGAAGTGGAGCTTTTCGACCTTCATGCGGCTTTTCAGCGTGCCCGGTGCGAGCTCGGTCATCTGCACGCCCAGGAATCCGGGCAGGTAATCGTGGCCGAGACTGTTCAGGACCTCGAGCGTGATTTCGGGGCGCGGGGCGCCGGGGTTGGTCATGGTGTTCCTCGCGGAAAGGGTCGTGTCAGGCGGCGGCCGGCGCGGTGCGCCGGGACTCGAGGCTGCGCTCGTCGATGGGCAGGTTGAAGCCGGCGGCCAGGATGCCCAGGGCGATGCAGATGCCCCAGACGACGTCGTAGGACCCGGTGCTGTCGAACAGCTTGCCGCCCAGCCAGGCGCCGAAGAAGCTGCCCACCTGGTGGCCGAAGAACACGAGTCCGGATAGCATGCCGAGGAAGCGGACTCCGAAGACCTGCGCGACGATCGCGTTGGTGGGGGGGACCGTGGAGAGCCAGAGCAGTCCCATGACGGCCGAGAAGACGTAGACGCTGAGCGGGGTCAGCGGGGCAAGCAGGAAGAGTGTGATGGCGAGACTGCGCCCGGAATAGATGCAGGCCAGGATGACACGCTTCGGATGGCGGGTGGCCAGGTGCCCGACGGCGTAGGTGCCGAAGACGTTGAACAGTCCAATGAGGGCCAGGGCGGTCATCCCGACGTTGGCGTTGAGGCCCTTGTCGAGCAGATAGGTGGGCAGGTGAACGCCCAGGAAGACCACCTGGAAACCGCAGACGAAGAAGCCGAGCATCAAAAGGATGAAGCTGCGTTCGCGTGTTGCTTCGCGCAGGGCCGCGCCGGCCGATTGGCCGGCGCCTGCCGACGCAGGTGCGAGGCCCCTGGTCATGGCGGCACCGAGGGGAAAGATCAGCATGGCGCCGGCGGCGAAGACGAGGAGGGTGGCGAACCATCCGATTCCGCCGATCAGGCCAGAGGCGACCGGAATCATCAGGAACTGGCCGAATGAACCGGCGGCCGCGACGAGGCCCATGGCCCAACTGCGCCGGGCCTCCGGCACCAGCTTGCCGAGGGCGGAAAAGACGACGCTGTAGGTGGTGCCCGACTGGGCGACGCCGATCATCAGGCCCGCGGCGGCCGCGAAGCCGGTACTGGTGGAGGCGTAAGCCATGCCCACCAGTCCCAGCACGTAGAGGGCGGCACCTCCCCACAGCACGCGCTTCGCGCCCCAACGGTCGGCCAGCAACCCGGCAAAGGGCTGGGCGGCGCCCCACATGAGGTTCTGCAAGGCCATCGCGAAGGAGAAGACCTCCCGTTCCCACTGGTGGGCCACGCTCATCGGCGTCAGGAAGAGGCCGAAGGTATGACGGATGCCCATGGCCACGCAGACGATCAGCGCGGCGAAGGCGAGGAGGAAGGCAAGGGGGCGTTGGGCGGCGGGGGCGGACATGCGGCTCATTCGTCGTCGAGGAGGGCGAGGGTGTGGTCGAGGAGTTCGTGCAGCCGCTCCAGGTCCGCCGCGCCTACGAGGGCCAGGATCTCCTTCTGGGCCTGGCGCCAGAACGGGACGGCGACGGCGAAGGCCGTGCGACCGGCATCGGTCAGCGCGACGCTGCGGCAGCGGGCATCCGCGCAAGTGCCGAGCCGCAGCAGGCCGCGATCGGCCAGCGGCTTCAGATTGCGGGTGAGGGTGGTCCTGTCCATGGCCATGCGCGAGGCGAGGCTGGAAACGGTGAACGCCCCGTCGCCGGCCAGCGCCGCCAGCAACGAGAACTGGGTGATGCGCAATCCGCTGGGCTGCAGGTGTGCGTCGTAGCGCTGGGTCATGCGGCGGGCCACCTTGCGCAGGCGCAGGAAGGTGCACCCGCGCGGTTTCGCCGAGGCGGCGGTGTGGCTGGCGAGGGCAATTCCCGGGGCGGTCATGGATTGAGTGTATATGCACTCATATCGCGATGCAATTTCCCGCGCCTGTGGTAGGGTTCGCCCTTCCCCGATTCCCCTTCGAAAAGCAATTCCGATGAGCGAAACCGCATCCCGGCGGAAGGCCCCCCGCGTCGTCTTGCTGTTCCTGCTGCTGGCCTTCGCGGGCTGGTTCGCGTACCGCTGGTGGTGGGGCCTCTCCCACGTGACCACCGACAACGCCCAGGTCGAAGGGCACATCGTCCCGGTACTGCCCAAGGTCGGCGGCTTCGTGACGGCGGTGAAGGTGACGGACCATCAGCCGGTGCAGGGCGGCGATCTGCTGCTGACCATCGACGACCGGGACCTGAAGGTGAGGCTCGCCCAGGCGGAGGCGGAACTGCAGCTGGCGCTGGCCGCGGCGGGCCGGGAAGGCGGCAGGCCCGGTCAGGCGGAAGCCCAGGTCGCCGCCGCCCGGGCGGCGGCCGCCGCCGCGCGCTCCAACATAGAGCAGGCGCTGGCCAACGCCGACCGGGCCCAGAAGGACGTGGAGCGCATCCGCGAACTGGTGGGCAGGAAGATGGCGACGCCGCAGGCCCTCGATGCCGCCGAGGCGGCGGCCCGGTCCGCCCATGCCCAGGTCAAGGCGAGCCGCGAGACGGCGACATCGGCCGGCGAGCAGGTGACGGCCACGGGGGCGGCCCTGCGCGCCGCGCTGGCCAAGGTGGAATCCGCCCGGGCGGTCCGCGACCTGGCGGCCAACCAGCTCGCCGACACGCGGGTCGTCGCCCCGGCGAAGGGGCTCGTGGCCAACAAGAACGTGGAACCGGGCCAGCTCGTGCAGGCCGGCCAGCCGGTGCTCTCCGTCGTGCCACTGGATGACATATGGATAACCGCCAACATGAAGGAGACCGAGGTCCGGGACGTGAAACCTGGGCTCGTGGCGGAGATCGACGTGGATGCCTATCCCGGGGCCCGGGTCAAGGGCACGGTCGAATCGATCAGCCCCGCGACCGGCGCCCGCTTCTCGCTGCTGCCGCCCGACAATGCGACGGGCAATTTCACCAAGGTCGTGCAGCGGGTGCCGGTGCGCATCCGGGTGAAACAGAGCGACGATCCGCAGCGCCTGCTGCGGCCAGGCCTGTCGGTGTTCGTCACGATCGCGGTGAAGTAATCCCTTGAAGCCTCTGTTCCCGGGGCTCCGGCGCGTCGAGGACGACGAGGATGCGCACCGCTACCGCTACCTGATCGCCTTCACGGTGACGCTGGCTTCCGTGCTGGAACTCGTGGACACCAGCATCGTCAACGTGGCGATCCCCCACATGATGGGCAACCTGGGGGCGACCCTGGACGAGGTGGCCTGGGTATCGACGGGTTACGTCGTGGCGAACGTGATCGTGCTGCCCATCTCCGGCTGGCTGGGCAACTGGTTCGGCCGCCGCAACTACTTCGCCCTGTCCATCACGCTGTTCATCTTCGCCTCGATCATGTGCGGCGCCTCGTCCAGCCTCGAGTCCCTGGTCTTCTGGCGGGTGGTGCAGGGCCTGGGCGGCGGCGGCCTGATATCGACGGCCCAGGCGACCCTCTACGAGGTCTTTCCCCGCGAGGAGGCGGGACAGGCCATGGCCATCTTCGGCCTGGGGATCATGGTGGGGCCCATGCTCGGTCCGACCCTGGGCGGCTGGCTGACCGATACGCTGTCCTGGCCCTGGATCTTCTACATCAACGTGCCCCTGGGCCTGGGAGCCCTCTTGTTGGCCTTGATGGTGGTCCCGGACTCCAAGTACGGCGAACGGGCAGAACAGGTGGATGCCCTGGGGCTGTTGCTGCTGGCCGTCGGCATCGGCTGCCTGCAGACCATGCTCGAACGGGGGGAGAAACTGGATTGGTGGGCGTCGCGCGAGGTGGTGGCCTACGCGGTGACCTCCTTCCTGGCCCTGGCGACCCTCGTCTGGCAGGAACTGCGCCATCCGCATCCGGTGGTGGACCTGCGCATCCTCGCGGACCTGCAGTTCGCGGCCTCGGTGGTATTCACCTTCGTGGTCGGATCGGCCCTGTACAGCGTGGTCTTCGTCTTTCCCGTGTATGCACAGACCCTGCTCGGCTTCACTGCCTGGGAGACCGGCCTCGTGATCCTGCCGGGGGCCATCGCATCGGGGGTGACCATGGCCGTCATGGGGCGCACCGTGGCCAAGACCAAGCTCGACCTGCGCATCTTCGTGATCATTGGGGTCGCGGTCTTTGCTTATTCCATGTGGAAACATTCGCTGTTCACCACCCAGTCGGGCTGGGACGACTTCCTGCTGCCGATGATCCTGCGCGGCGTCGGCCTGGGCATGGTCTTCATTCCCCTGAACAACCTGGCGCTGGGCAACCTGATGCCGGAGAAGGTGGCCAACGGCAGCGGCCTGTACAACCTGACGCGGCAGCTGGGCGGTTCGGTGGGCATCGCCGCCTCCGCCACCCTGTTCGTGCAATGGCAGCAATCCAACCGGGGCGAGTTGATCCGCCACGTGACCGAGGGAAGCCCGGAGACGGCGGCCCGCCTGGCCAAGCTGAAGGCTCTGGTCGTCTCCCACGGCACACCGGAACTGCTGGCCCAGGCCAAGGCCCTGCGCATCCTCGAAGGACAGGTGGTGAAGCAGGCCTCCATGCTGGCCTTCGAACGCCTGTTCCTGACCTTCGGCGTCGCCATGGCCTTGGCCCTGCCCCTGTTGTTCCTGATCCGGCGCGGCCATTTCGCCCGGGCCGGCGAAGTGGCCCACTGAGGACGGGGCGCGGGAGGCGTCGGGTAGAATCCGCGCCGTGAATATCCTCGCCCTGGAAACCTCCACCCGCCGCCTGTCCGTGGCCTTGGTGACCGGCAACGATTTGCTGGAAAGGGCGGAAGACCTTCCCAATGGCGGCTCCGAGCGCGTGCTGCCCTGGGTCACGGAACTCCTGGCCGGCGCGGACCTCGCGCCCGCCGATCTGGACGGCGTCGCCTTCGGTGCCGGTCCGGGCGGCTTCACCGGCCTGCGGCTGGCCTGCGGGATCGCCCAGGGCCTGGCCTGGGGTCTGGAATTGCCCGTCCTTCCCGTCGGTACCCTGGAGGCCCTGAGCCGAGCGGCATTCGATGCCGGAGCGGGGGAACGGATCTTCGCCTGCCTCGACGCCCGGATGAACGAGGTTTACGCAGCGGCCTACGATATGCGCGACGGTATTCCCGTTGCCGTGGTGCCGCCCGCCGTCTCCGCCGCCGCCGCCGTGGCCC
>DAOLKI010000127.1:0-6969 GCA_035331665.1 Rhodocyclaceae bacterium | reverse complement strand
GTCGTGGTCAGCGCGCCGGTATTGACCGAGGTGCCGCTGATGGCCACGTTGCCGTTTCCGGCCACGGCGCCGGAGACGCTGACCGAACTCGTTCCCGTGAGGTTGATCGCCCCGCCGGCGGGTCCCGCACCGGCCTGGCTGGTGATGGTACCCGTGCTCAGGCTTCCTCCGTTGGCGTGGATCGTGACGGCGGCACCATTGCTGTTCAGATTGGAGGTGCCGACCGATGTGGCGCCCGTGATGGCGAGCGCGCCCCCGGAAGCGACGGTTCCGGTCGATACCGATGCGGCGGACGACGACAGCGTGACGGCGCCGCTGCTCGTCAGGTTGGACGTGCTCAGGTTGCCGCCCACGGCGGCCAGCGTGAGGCTGCCGCTGCCCGAGACCGTGCCGGAGGCGAGGGTGCCCGCTGCGGAACTCTCGCTCACCGCGCCGCCGCCGGCGTTGACGTTCAGCGAAGAACCGGAAAGCGCGCGCCCGGCATGCAGGGTCACGGCTCCGCCGCCCGTATTGATGGCCGTGGCCGCAAAAGTGCTGATGTCCCGGGTGGCGTCCAGGGAGACCGCCCCACCGGTGGTCGTGATCGCCGCCCCCAACTGCAGATCCCGCCCGGCATGGGCGGACAGCCCCTGGCCGGCGCCGGCCAGGGCGATCGCGCTGTTGATCCGCAGGTCGCGCGAGGCGTAAAGCGTCACGTTGCCGGTGATGGCGGCCAGGGTGGCCGGCGTGACGGTGATCGCGTGGGCCGGAAAATCCGATGCCTCGTTGATGACGTAGGGGTTCAAGCCGCCCAGGGCGTCGACGAACAGATCGAGGGGATCCAGGAGCAGGTCGCCCACCGTGCCCTTGGGCGCACCCAGGTTCGCACCGCCGAGAAAGAGCAGGTTGCCCTTGCCGGAGACCTCCGCGAAGCCGCCGTCGCCGCCCAGCGGCCCGCCGCGGGCGCTCAGTTTGCCCAGGTAGCGCGTATTCCCGTCGGACCAGACCACGATGCGGCCGCCTTTGCCCAGGCCGGTGGCATCCGCCGCCAGCCGGACGCCGGCTGCGACGAAGGTGTCGGTGGCATTGGGGACGTCCGGGTTGTTCCCCTGGAAGTCGCCGCCGATGCGCAGGTTTCCGCCGCCGGTGGCCCCCGAGGCGTCCACTGCCGCCTTTCCGGTCAGGGAAACCTGCCGCCCCAGGACATCGACCTGCCCGCCGCCGTCCGCGCTGCCGACGGCACGAAGCCTTCCGGCCACGCGCGCCGTACCGGTCGCGGATTCGAGCCGGATGCTGCCGCCGGAGGGTCCGTCGGCCGTCACGGAGCCGACGGCCGTGACGTCGAGGCCGGCCCTGGACGCCAGAACGATCTGCCCGCCGGAATCCCGCGTGATGGCGTTCGCGCGGATTTCCCCGCTGTGCTTCAGGGTGCCGGCGAAGACCTTCACGGCACCGTCATCCGCGAGGAGTTTGCCCAGGTTGAGCACCGTATCGGCCGGCGCCTGCACCTGGAACGCGACCCCGTCCAGGTCGAGGCTGGTGATCGTGGCCTTCTGTCCCGCCGCGAGGATGATCTCGCCTCCGGGGGCATCGATGGTTCCCTGGTTGGTGATGCGCGGCGCCATGAGCACCACGTTGCCGCCCGACTGGGTGCGGATGACACCCTGGTTGACGATGCTTCCCGCCTTGCCGTCCTTGGCGAATTGCAGGCGCCCCGCGGCCAGATCGGAATCGAGGATGCCAAGGGTGGAACCGACGAAGCCCGTGGTATCGACGACCGCACCGGGGCCCACGAAAATGCCGTTACGATTGACCAGGAAGACGCGGCCGTTCGATTTCAGGTGGCCATAGATCCGCGAGATGTCGCCGCCGGTGACCCGGTTGAGCACCCAGCTCGCCGCCGAGGCCTGATCGAAGATCGTCGTTTCGCTGGCACCGATGGAGAAGGACTTCCAGTTGATGACCGCGCCGCTGCCGTTGCGCACGAGCAGGGTGTTCGGATTTTGCTGGGTGAAACTCGCGGTTCCGGAGACCACGACCCCGCCGACGGGATTGGCGACGACAGCGGGAGCAAACAGGCCCCCGGCCACCAGTGACGGTCCGAGGGCCGCCTGGATGCAGGCGATGAGGATTCGGCGTTTCATCGGAATTCCCCCGACTCGACCGGCGCCGCGGCACGAGCCCATTCCCGGATCGGGATCGACGGCCGGTCGATGCAAGATGGCAGACACTCAATTCTACGGCCCTCGTCCGGATCGCGGTATCGACATTTGTTGTTTTCCCGGGCCGCGCCCGGACTCGATCGCGCCGATGTTAGGATGTGACACATAGGGTCCGGGACCCGGAAAGGCACTTCAGGAGGATTTGGTGAATAGCGGTATCTGCTCCGACACGAAGCGGCGGCGGTCGCCACAGTGCGAGCCTTGCTCGGTGCGCAAGGTGGCGGCCAGCGGCGATATCCCCATGGATCGGCTGGATAATTTGCTGGGCCAGGTGGAATCCGTCCATTTCCCGGCAAGGAGCGAGGTCTTTTCGCAGGACGAGCCGGGGAAACGCGTTTTCGTGATCCGCCGCGGGCTGATCAAGCTCGTCCACGACAACGAGAGCGGGGTGAGGCGCACCGTGCGCCTGATGATCCACGGGGATGCCCTGGGCCTGGAAGTCCTGGTGGACGGGCGGTACCGGCATACCGCGCTGGCCGTCGAGGACGTCGAGGCCTGCATTCTTCCGACGCGCGTATTGGAGGACCTGGATGCCCACTCCCAGTGCATGCACCGGGAGTTGATCGGCCAATGGCAGCACAGCCTCGATCAGGCGGATACGGTGATCACGCGCATGTCCTCCGGCAGGGCACGGGAGCGGGTGGCCAACTATCTGCTGTTCGTGGGTCGCGCCACCGAGGGAGATCCCGACGGCCTGATGGGCCGGGACGAAATGGCGGCAATCCTGGATCTGACGACGGAAACGGTGAGCCGCGTGATGTCGGAATTCCGTCGCGAGGGCATCGTGAACAACCATGCGGCCCTGAAGCGGGTCTGCCAGGGATTGTGAGGACGTCGCACATGGGTGCAAGGGAGACGATCATGGATCTGCCGGGACTGTTCCAGGCCCAGCAAAAGGCTTTCGCAGGCGACTCGAATCCGCCTCGGCAGGTGCGCGACGACCGGCTGGCGAGACTGGAGGCCATGACCGAAAAATACGGCAAGCAGGTGGCCGGTGCCATCTCGGCGGACTTCGGCAACCGCTCCCGCCAGGAAACGGAACTGGCCGAGATGTTCGTGGTCCTCGCCGGCATCCGGTACGCCCGGCGCAAGCTGAAGAAATGGATGCGGCCGCGCAAGCCCTCGACCGCCCTGCATTTCCGTCCCGGCTACGTGCGTGTCCTGCGTCAGCCCCTGGGCGTGATCGGTATCGTCAGTCCATGGAACTACCCCTATCAGCTGGCGGTGGCTCCTGCCACCGAAGCGCTGGCGGCCGGCAACAGGGCGATGATCAAGCCCTCGGAACTGACCCCCCGCTTCTCGGAACTCTTCCAGGGCATGGTGTCCGAGTTCTTCGCCCCCGACGAGGTGGCGGTGGTCACGGGAGATGCGGAGGTGGGGCGCCGTTTCGTTTCACTGCCTTTCGATCACCTTTTCTTCACGGGTTCCACGGCGGTCGGGCGCATGGTGGCCCAGGCGGCGGCGGCGAACCTGACGCCGGTGACCCTGGAACTCGGTGGCAAGTCGCCGGCGATCCTGGACGAAAGCTGCAACCTGGAGCAGGTGGCCTTGAAGCTCGCCGTGGGCAAGCTGCTCAATGCCGGCCAGACCTGCATCGCGCCGGATTACGTATTGCTGGCCGGCGGTGGGCGGGAGCGCGAGGAGGCGCTGGTCGCGGCCCTGCGGCGTGCCGTCGCGCGGATTTATCCGGCCATGGCGGGCAATGCGGACTACACCAGCATCGTCAGCGACCGGCATTTCGGCCGCCTCGTGCATCTGCTCGACGATGCCCGCGCCAAGGGCGCCCGCGTCCTGGAGATCAACCCCGGCAACGAGGAGTTCGATCCGGCGCGGCGCAAGATGCCGCCGCACCTGGTGCTCGACCCGGCCGACGGCATGTCGGTCATGGAAGAGGAGATCTTCGGCCCCGTCCTGCCTATCGTGCGCGTGGGCGGCCTCGGCGAGGCGATCCACCATGTGAATCGGCGGGCCCGGCCATTGGCCTTGTACTGGTTCGGCACGGACACCGGAAACCGGGATCGGGTGCTCGCCGAGACCATCGCCGGCGGTGTGACGATCAACGACACGCTCTGGCACATCGCCCAGGAGGACCTGCCCTTCGGCGGCGTGGGCGACAGCGGTCAGGGTTCCTACCACGGCGAGGCCGGGTTCCTCACCTTCACCAAGGAAAAGCCGGTATTTTTCCAGTCCCGGCTGAACGGCGCGGCGCTGTTCTATCCGCCTTACGGAAAGACCTTCGACCGGATGCTGGGGCTTTTGCGCAAACTGGTATGAACTTGCGGTCGCGGCGACCGGCCCGCGCCCCCCTATAATCGCCCGATGGCTCTCAGCATCGAAACCTGCGCCGCGCAACACATCGGCGACCGGAAGGAACAACAGGACCGGGTCGGCATCTTTGCCCATCCCACCCGGAAGGGGCTGCTGCTCGCGGTCCTCGCCGACGGCATGGGAGGCCACACGGGCGGCGCCCTGGCGGCGGAACAGGTCGTCCATTCGGCGCGCACGAACTTCGACGGCTTCGGTATCGCCGAGCCGCCACGGGACATGCTGGCCGCCTCCATCCGCGACGGCCACGACGGCATCAAGCTGACGCGTTACACCAGCGAGCAGGATCCCCACAGCACGGCGTGCGTGCTGGTGCTGCAGCCCGGAAGGGCGGACTGGGCGCATTGCGGCGATTCGCGCATCTACCACTTCCGGGACGGCAAACTGGTCGCCCGCACCCAGGACCATTCGTATGTCGGCGACCTGATCCGCAAAGGCTACCTGACCGAGGAACAGGCGGAAAAGCATCCGAACAAGAACATCCTCCTGTCCTGCCTCGGGGAACCCGAGCCGCCGCAGATCGATTTCGGCGAGACGGCCCCGCTGGTGGCCGGAGACTGCTTCCTGCTCTGCTCGGACGGCCTGTGGGCCTATTTCACCGTCGATGAAATAGCACGGGTGGTCACGGAATTCCCGCCGCGCCAGGCGGCGGAAATCTTCATCAATACGGCCCGGGACCGGGCCCAGGGACGGGGCGACAACTGTTCCCTGGCCATCGTCCGCCTGAAGGAGGTCGAGAAGCCGGCCACCCCGTCGGTCGGACGCAACAAGGCCGCCTGAGCCTTTTCGACATCCCGCCTGCCGGCCGGGCGGTTCCTGGCGGTTATTGCAGCCACTTGCGGCGCCAGAACAGCGTCGCCAGCGTGACGGCGACGGAGCCCATGGCCGCGAGGGCGAGATAGAAGCCCTGCGGTAGATCCAGCCAGGGCATCGCCTTGAAATTCATGCCGAAGATGCCCGATATCAGGGTCGCCGGCATGAAGATCACCGCGATGACCGTGAGGACCCGCACTTCCTGGTTCACGCGGTTGCTGATGGCCGACAGATAGACGTCCAGCAGGCCGGCGATCAGGTCGCGGATGCCCTCGAGCGATTCGATCAGGTGCACCGTGTGGTCGTAGACGTCCCGCAGATAGGGCAGGGTTTCCGGGTGGAAGAATGCCGTATCGGCCCGCGCGAGGGTATTTACGACTTCGCGCAGGGGCCAGACGGCCCGGCGCAGAACCAGGGTGTCGCGTTTCAACTGGTGGAGCGTCTGCAGCTGGCCGGCCCGGGCCTGGGCGAGCAGTTCGTCCTCGAGCTGCTCCGTCCTTTCGCCGATCTGTTCCAGCACGCCGAAGTACCTGTCCACGAGGGTGTCGAGGAGGGAATAGGCCAGGTAGTCGACGCCGAGGCGGCGGATCTGGCCCCGGTCCTGGCGCAACCGGTCGCGCACCGGATCGAAGGAACCCGTCGGCCGCTCCTGGAAGGTCAGGACGAAATTGCGCCCCAGGATGATGCTGACCTGTTCCGAATTCACCGTCATCGTCGCCGCGTCGTACTCGAAAAAGCGGGCCACGACGTACAGGTAATCCCCATAGTCGTCCACCTTCGGACGCTGATCGGTGTTGAGGATATCCTCGAGGACCAGGGGGTGCAGGTGGAAGCGGCTGCCTATCTCGGCCATCACCTCCGGTTCGTGCAGCCCATGCACGTTCAGCCACAGCTTGGGCAGGCGCGGGCGGTACGCCTGGGCCCCCGCCAGGTCGGGGAAGCGCGTCTCGA
The DNA here is from genome assembly GCA_035331665.1 of Rhodocyclaceae bacterium. GTDB lineage: Bacteria > Pseudomonadota > Gammaproteobacteria > Burkholderiales > Rhodocyclaceae > JAEUNJ01. Next base: position 679 of record DAOLKI010000127.1, on the reverse strand, counting down.
CGAGTTCGCCGGCATCGAATTCCATCAGGGAAATGGCCGGGTTTTCGGTCTTGCGATCGCCCAGATACACCAGGCTGCCCGGCGGCATGCCTGCCTTGCTCGAACGCCGTTTTCGCCTTGCCATGAGGTGCCGCGCTTTCTTGAAAAGGGCCTGATTTTGGGTATGATCGCCCGGTTGTGGCGCTGCCGGTGGGCTCTTCCGCCGGCGACGCCCCAGGCAGCAGACGGATCACTATATAACCCGAACCATCCCAGGGGGCCAGATGTCCGCCATCATCGGTATTCCGCGCGAGATTTTCCCCGGCGAGAAGCGCGTCGCCACCGTACCCGACGTCGTCGAGAAGCTGATCAAGCTGGGTTTCCAGGTCAAGGTGGAAACCGGCGCGGGCGACGCGGCCAATTTCGCCGACGATACCTATCGGGCCGTGGGTGCCGAAGTGGTGGCATCGGCCGCGGAACTCTGGGCGGGGTCGGAGATCGTGTTCAAGGTGCGCCCCCCGTCCGGCGAGGAAGTCGCCCTGATGCGCGAGGGTGGTACGCTGATCGGCTTCGTCTGGCCGGCGCAGAACCCGGAACTGATGCAGCAACTGGCGGCCAGGAAGGCCACGGTGCTGGCGATCGACTCGCTGCCGCGGCAGCTCTCGCGCGCCCAGAAGATGGACGCCCTGACCTCCATGGC
>DAOLKI010000126.1:0-7035 GCA_035331665.1 Rhodocyclaceae bacterium | reverse complement strand
CGTCGCAATGCCGGCATCCGCCGACCCCGAGGCCGCCTTTACGGCCCCGGCGCCCGCCGCTCCGCCCACATCCTCCGCCTCGACACCTTCCCGGGCCCCAAGGGCAGCCGCGACGGCAAGGAACATCGTGATCGCGAGCACGCTGGCCGGACTCGTTATCCTCGGGCTCGCCCTCGGGCGATCTCCTGCGCCGCCGGCCAATCCCGGCGCCGCAAACCCCAACGCCCGGGAGGCGTCGGCACCGCCGACCGTCGCCGTCCTGCCGCTGGAGAACCTGAGCGGCGACCCGCGGCGCGAATACTTCAGCGACGGGGTGACCCAGGACATCATCGCGGCCCTGGGCCGTTTCTCGACCCTGCGCGTGATGTCGCCGAACGCGGTGGCGCCGTTCAAGGCGCGCCGCCCCTCCCCGACCGACGTGCGCGCCGCCCTCGGCGCGCGCTATGTGGTCAGCGGCAGCCTGCGCGAGTCGGAGGACCGCTTCCGGGTCGCCGTCGAACTGAGCGATGCCGAGAAAGGCGTCGTCCTCTGGTCGGACCGCTTCGAAGGCAAGGGGCGGGAGATCTTCGACATCCAGGACCGCATCGTGCTCCAGGTGGCCGGGGCCCTGGCCGGCAAGGTCGCCCGCCTGGAGCAGGAACGGGCGCTGGCCAAGCCGCCCCGGGACGTCCTGGCCTACGACCAGGTCCTGCATGCCCGGGCGCTGCTGCAGAACGCCGATCGCGCCTCGAACCGCCAGGCCCGCGCGCTGCTCGAGAAGGCAGTGCGGCTCGCCCCCGCCTATGCCGAGGCCCACGTGGGGCTCGGCCAGGCGGAGCACCAGCGGGCCGTCAATGGCTGGGTGGAGGATCCCGGCGCCGCCCTTCGCCAGGCCGAGGACCATCTCTACCGGGCGATCGCCCTGAACGATCCCGGGGCGAAGGCGCGCGCGCACGGCGAACTCGGCATGATCCACTCGGCCCGCGGCCAGTTCGAGCAGGCCCTGGCGGAGGCCGACGCGGCCCTCGACCTGAACCCGAACGACGCCTACGTCCACGACCGGCGGGGCATCACCCTCATGTACCTCGGCAGGCTGGACGAGGCGCTGGCCTCCATGAAGCTCGCCGCGCGCTTCGATCCTTCCGTGCGCGGCCTCGGCAGCGAGTTCAGCCTCGCCCTGGCGACCTATTCCGTGCGCCGTTACGAGGAAGCGCTGGCGATCGCGGACCGCGCCCTGGAACGCTACCCCGGCGCCCCGGACCTGCATGCGATCCGCGCCGCCGCGCTGGCGCGGCTGGACCGTCGGGAAGAGGCACGGCAGGCGGCCGAGGAACTGCGCCGGGTCGCACCGTTCTTCGAGGCCCGCGCCTTCGCCAGCCGCTTCGTGGACCCGGCGCTGCGCGCCCACGCCCGGGAAGGCCTGAAGAAAGCCGGCGTATGACGGATTCCCGCCGCCGGGCGGTCCGCCGGGCTACTTGAGCGACGGCCAGGCGGCGTGGGAGCGGACCAGGGTCGCGGGATCGTCCACCCAGGGTCCGGCCCGGCCGAAGACGTAGAGCCTGCCGTCCACTATCTTCCACACCAGGGGATCGCCCTCGTTCTTCCGGCCGTGTCCCACCGAGGACGAGCAGTAGCCCGAGAACTGGGGCGCGTAGCGGTCGGGATCGGCGGAAAAGAGGTCGCGGTTCCGCGCCGAGGCGAAGTAATAGCGGGTCCCGTCGAAATCCCGCTGGAATTCCGGCATGCCTCGGACGGGGCGGTTCTCGGTGAAGTAGGCGACGGGGTCGAAGCCGCGCAGCGCGACCCGCGGCTCGGACATGGCGGCCTGGCCACGCGCGAACGTGGCGGACAGGAGCAGCGCCAGCATGGCCAGCCAGGGCAGGCGGGCGGAAACAGGCAACCGGAATCGGACCACGCGCGGAGCCCCGTCGGGAAGGAGTTCCGGAGGCTATACGAAGCCGCCGGGGCGCGCAACCGCGGCGCCTGCGGCGCCCCGGCCATCCGTGCAGGGTCGAACGCGGGGCCGCTCGCTCCCTCCGGAATTGCACGCCCCCCGGGGCCGGCGTCAGCCGTAATAGTGCTCCGGCCGCGGCATTCCCCCGTGGCATGCCGACGGCGGTACCGACATGTCCTCCATCCTCATGCGCCAGGCGTCGAGGGCGCTCCAGAACAGGCGCTGCTCGCCGGCCGCCAGGTGGCCATCGCTGCGGATCACGTCGAACAGCGTCCGCACCACCGACTTGCGGCGGGCGGTGCTCCGCACTTCCGAAAAGAGCCCGTCCAGCACCTGGGCCGACAGGAAGTAGGCGCCCCTGCGGTCCGGCAGCGCCGCCAGGTCCTGGCAGAGGTCGCACAGGACCTGGTAGAAGTCCGCCCGGGTGATGCCGATGGCCGACAGGACGCCACGCCGGTCCAGGGCGGCCAGTTCCCGATCCTCCAGGCGACCGTCGGCCAACATCGCGAGGGCCACCAGGCGGGCCATGGCCCGAGGGCTGTCGGGGGCGTAGGTACGCAAGGGATGGTGGGGATGCATGCGCGGGGTGAAGCGTTCACGGGCTTGGGCGGTCATCATGGCGTCTTCCTCAGGACATGGGTTTGGCATGGGGGCGGGCTCCCGCCGCAGCGAATTCCGGGACTCCGGCGAAGTGGTCGGCACAGACCTGCGCTTCGTGCGGGTCGGCATAGGCCGGCACCAGGGTCAGGCAGTCCCGGCACGCCATCTCGCTCACCCAGTCCGGTCGACGCTCGAACAGGGCTTCGCATTCCTCGATCCTGATCATCTGTTCCTCCTTGTCGGTTTCCGGCCGCACACGCAGCCGGCAGGGGAAATCTAACGCTGCAGGAACCTCCAATAAATGGTTTATTCTTTGAGAATCAATTCCGTTTTCTAGAAGATTTCATGCGACCGGACGAACTCAACTACAGGCACCTGCGGTATTTCTGGGCCGTCGGCAAGGAAGGCAGCGTCACCCGGGCGGCGGAACGCCTCGGCCTGTCGGTGCAGGCGGTCAGCACCCAGGTCGCCCAGCTTGAGCGCCAGCTCGGGCAGGCGCTCCTTGCACCGCAAGGAAGGTCCCTCGTCCTGACCGAGGCCGGGCGGATCGCCCTGGCCCATGCCGACCAGATCTTCCAGGCCGGCGACCGCCTGCTCGATGCGCTCACCGAAGGCGCCCGGTCCCGGCGCCGTTTCGCCGTCGGCATCGGCGATGCGGTGCCCAAGCTCGTGACCTACCGGCTCCTCGCGGATGTCCTCGGCCCGCCGCTGGAGGTCCGCCTTGAATGCGTCGAGGGGGATTTCGATGGCCTGCTCAGCGCACTCGTCCTGAACCGGCTGGACCTGGTGATCGCGGACCGTTCGGCGCCGCACCGGGCCGACCTCAGGCTGCAGTCCCACCCACTCGGGGATGCCGCCATTGCGCTCTATGGCGGCCCATCCCTGAAGCGGGCCCATGGGGTGGATTTCCCGCGCGGCCTGTCCGGAGCACCGCTGCTGCTGCCGACCCGCACAGATCCGTTGCGGGCCGCCATCGATACCTGGTTGGAAGCCCGCGACCTGCGCCCGGCGGTCGTCGGCGAGTTCACCGACAGCGCGCTGCTGAAGACCTTCGGCCGCGCCGGCCTGGGGCTCTTCCCGGCCCCGGCCGCCATGGCGGAGGACATACTGGCCCAGTTCTCGGCCGTGCCGCTGGGCGTCCTCGACGGGGTGCGGGAACGCTGGTACGCAATCCACAAGCCGCGGCGGATCGCGCATCCGGCGGTGGCCCAAGTGCTGGCGTCGGGAAGCGGGCTGTTCACCCGGTGAGCGATACGGGCGCCGGATTTCGGGGCCGGCGTTCCTTACGACGTGCGCGCGCGGTCCCGGCCACCCGATCAGCGGTGTGCCGGGTCCCGTCCCGGTCGGCAGCGCCCCCGGCTCAAGGGGTCAATGCGACATAACCCTGCTGCGCCAGGTCGATCATGCGCAGATTCGCCCCGGCATTGACCTTCACCCCGGGCAGCAGCTGGGCGTTGGTCCAGCCGTCGCGCATCATGGTCATGCCGCACTCCTCCACCTGGACTCCCTTGGCCAGGAGCTGCGCGATGCCGGCCTTGTAGGGGTTGCCGGCCTTCGTCTTGCGCGCCTCGTTGTAGGCGGCGTCGTTGAGCAGCATGAAGCCGCCGGCGCCGTTGAACACGGCGACGATCTTCCCGTCCGTGCCGGTCTGGCGGAATTTCTCCGCCAGCATCGCGATCTGCTGCAGCGCGAAGGCGTTGTCGCCGCCGGGGGCGACCCGGTCGATGCGGAACACCACCTTCGCCTCCTTGAGACTGACGGGCACGTCGATGGACGGCCCCGCGGCCATGCGGCCCGCCATGCCGGATTGCATGGCCATGGCCCCTTCCGGGGCTCCGGCCGGCATCATGCCGGCGTGCCCGGCGTGCTGCGGAAAGGCGGAACCGGCGGCGAACAGGGCGGCAAAGGCGACGAGGGCGTGGTTGCGTTTCATGGGAACTCCTTTCGGTCTCGGTCAGACCGGGCGGCCCTCGCCTGCTTCCTCGAAGGTGCGGCCGTCCCGGATGTGGTAGATGCGGCGGAAGGTGGGGATGATCTTTTCGTCATGGGTGACGACGACGATGGCCGCGCCGTACTGGCGGGCCATCTGGTTCAGGATGCGGATCACGGTCAGGGCCCGCTCGCTGTCGAGGGGTGCCGTGGGCTCGTCGGCCAGGATCACCGGCGGTCGGTTGACCAGGGCCCGGGCAATGGCGACCCGCTGCTGCTCGCCGCCGGACAGCTGGGCGACCCGTGCCCTGGCCCGGTGGTCCACCTCCAGTTCGCGCAGCAGTTCCAGGGCCGTGGCGCGGGCGGCGTCGTTGGGCCGGCCGGCCAGCATGGGCAGCAGGGCCACGTTGTCGGTCACGTCGAGGAAGGGGATCAGGTAGGGTGCCTGGAAGATGAAGCCGATGCGGTCGCGGCGCAGGGCCCGCAGGTCCTTGATCTGCCAGCCGCCCCCGGCGTGGTCGTAGATCCGCTCGCCGCCCAGGTGCATGGTGCCGGCAGTGGGCTCGATGACTGCGCCCAGGCACTTGAGCAGCGTCGTCTTGCCGGATCCGCTCGGCCCCACGAGCCCCACCACCTCGCCGGGTGCCACCGTCATGTCGACGGCGCGCAGGGCGTCGACGGCGGTCTCCCCTTCGCCGTAGCGCTTGGCCAGCCCCGAGATCCGGATCGCCGCTTGCATGCTCAGCCCCCGATCGCGGTGGCCGGATCCACCCGCAGGGCGGCGCGGATGGCGGCGACGCTGGCGACGGCGCAGATCGCCATCACGGCGACGAAGCCGCGCATGGCGTCCCCCGTTTCCAGCAGAACGTATTTCGGAAAGTAGGGCGCCCACAGGGTGGCCGCCACCTTGCCGACCAAGAAGCCGGCCAGGCCCAGCCCCAGCGCCTCCTGCAGGATCATGCCGGCGATGGTCCGGTTGCGGGTGCCGATCAGCTTCAGCACGGCGATTTCGCGCAGCTTGCCCAGGGTCATGGTGTAGATGATGAAGGAGACGATCGCCCCGCTCACCAGGGCCAGGATGGCGAGGAACATGGCGATCTGCCGCGCCGAGGTGGCGATGAGCTTGGCGACCAGGATCTCCTCCATCTGGGCTCGGGTGTAGGCCGTCAGGCGCTTCCAGCGGCGGATGTTTCCGGCCACCTCCTCGTCGGAATGGCCCTCGGCGACGCGGACCAGGACCGCGTTCACGTTGTGGTTCGCGGCCTGGCTGGCGATGACCGCATCGAGCAGCCCGGGCACTCCGGGCCGGTTGAGGGAGGGATTGGCCGCCGTGCGCGCCCGGTCGTTGACGATGGCGTCGTTGTCGCGCAGGAACTGGGCCTCCTGGGCATCCTGCAGGGGCACGAAGACCATGGGGTCGCCGGCCGAGGACACCATGCGCCGGGTCAGGCCGACCACGGCGTAGTCGTGGCGGCGTATGCGGATGGTGTCGCCCGGGCGCAGGCCGGTCTTCTCGTCGGCCACGGCCTCGTAGTGGCTGCGGGTCACGGGCCGGCCGGCCACCAGGTTTTCCGGCGCGCCCGGGTGGCCCGGCTCGAAGCCGACGACCATGGCGCGGGTGTCCGTGTCGCCCTTGCGCACCTGCATGGTCAGGTAGGTGACGTTGCCGGTGCGGGCGACGCCGGGCAGGCCGGCGATGCCCCGCCAGGCATCGTCGTGGACCGTGGAAGGCTCCGCGTAGGGCCCGAGCGTGTCCTGCTGCACCACCCAGAGGTCCGCGCCGCTGTTGGCCAGCAGGACCTTGGCATCCTCCACCATGCCCCGGTAGATGCCGGCCATGGAGAGGGTGACGCCGATGAGGAGCCCCAGGCCGATCCCGGTGAAGACGTACTTGCCCCAGGAATGGGCGATGTCCCGGGCCGCGAGGCTGATCATTTGACGAGGCTTTCCTTGACGCGCACCCGCTCGCCGCCCTTCAATTCGGCGGCGGCGTGGTGGACGACGCTGTCTCCCTCGCGCAGGCCCTCGAGGATCTCGGTGCCGCCCTCCAGCGAACGCAGCCCGGTGCGCACCGGGACGAATTCCGTCCGGCCATCGATGAGCTTCAGCACGCCGGCGCGCCCGCCCGACTGCCGCAGGGCGGCCGTGGGCACCACCAGGGCCTGGGCCTTGCCGGGAAGCGAGACGGTCACCTCGGCCAGTTCACCCGGCGAGAGTCCGGGCGGCGGTTCGGCGAAGGCCACATCCACGATGCGCTCCTCGGTGACGCTGTCGCTGCCGATCTCGATGCGGGCGACGCGGCCGGGGAGCGGCGTTTCCGGCCGCGAGCGCAGCAGGATGCTCGCCGGCTGCCCGACCGCCAGGCCGGCGGCGCGGCCCTGGTCGATGCGGGTGCGCACCCACAGGCTGGCCGGATCGAGGAGGCGGAGCACGGCCTGGCCGGCCACCACCGTTGATCCCGGTTCGGCATCCCGCGCCAGCACGATGCCGTCGATGGGACTGGACAGGCGGTACTGGGCGCGCTGCCGGCCGACGCCGGCCCGGTCGGAGGCGAGGCGCGCCTGGTCGCGCCG
>DAOLKI010000125.1:0-7071 GCA_035331665.1 Rhodocyclaceae bacterium | reverse complement strand
GTGGGGTGACCGGATCGGGCGCCAGCGCCTGCTGGTGGTGCTCACGGCCCTCTCGGCGGCGGGAGGTCTCGTGGTTGCCTACGCGCCGGATGCGTGGACCGTCGGCGCGGCCGCCTTCGTCGGCATGCTGAACGGCATGGGCCGGGATCGGGGCGCCGCGCTGGTGCTGGAGCAGGCGATGCTGCCGGCCACCACCGACGATGCCGGGCGCACCGGTGCCTTCGCGCGCTACAACCTGCTGATGGACGTGGGCCACGCGGTCGGCGCGCTCGCGGCGGCCCTGCCGGAAATCCTGGTGGCATGGACCGGGGTGGGCGAGGCGGCGGCGCACCGGACCTCCTTCGTGCTCTACGCCGGGCTGCTCGCGGCCGGACTTCCCCTGTATGCGACGCTGTCGCCGGCGGTGGACCGGCGGACCGCATCCCTCCCGGTCCTGGCCCCGGAGAGCCGCAAGGTGCTGGTACGCATCTCGGCCCTGTTCGCCGTGGACAGCATCGCCGGCGGCTTCCTCGGCGGGGCACTGCTGTCCTGGTTCTTCTTCGAGCGCTTCGGGGTGGCCGCGTCCACCGTCGGCCTGCTGTTCTTCGCGGCGCGGATCATGAATGCCGTCTCCCACCTGGGGGCGGCGTGGCTGGCGGCGCGGATCGGACTCGTCAATACCATGGTCTTCACGCATATCCCGTCCAGCCTGTTCCTGCTCACGGTGGCCATCGCCCCGAGCTTTCCGGTGGCGGCCTTCCTGTTCCTGCTGCGCGAGGGGCTGGTGGAGATGGACGTGCCGACACGCCAGTCCTACGTCATGGCCATGGTGCGCCCGGAGGAGCGCACCTTCGCCTCCGGGGTGACGCACCTGGTGCGCCTCGGCGGCTGGGCGGTCGGACCGGCCTTCGCCGGCTGGCTGATGGGTGCCGCGGCGCTGGCCTCCCCGCTGGTGATCGGCGCGGCCATGAAGATCGGCTATGACGTGCTGCTGTGGCGCGCCTTCCGCCGCCTCAGGCCGCCGGAGGAGCGGGGCACTCCCTGAAGATGCGCGCGTTGCACCCGGCGCAGACGTTCTTGTCCAGGCTGTTCACCAGGGTCCCGAGCGCGAGGGACTTGCGCGGGAAGTTGACCACCGGTCCGAGGCGCGGCGCATAGACGGGATTGCCCAGGGTCTCCTGGGCGTCGCCGCGCAGCGCCTGGAAGCAGAGGCTGCCGCCCAGCTTGCGGCGGCGCGCCGCCTCGGTGGCCAGCAGGTCCGCGCCGGCCACGTCCACGAAGTTGATGTGATTGGAAATCAGCAGCAGGTGTTTCTGCTCCGGCGAGTGTTCGGCCAGGTGATGGAAGTACTCGGCCACGTGGCTGACCGCACCGAAATAGATGGAACCGTCGATGCGCAGGATCTTGAGTTGCGGGCATTCCGGGGCGCCCGGGGCCCTCTCCGTCAGCCGCCGCTCCGGATGGGCCGGGTTGGGCAGCAGGGAGCGGATGCCTGGTCTGGCCGTACGCGACAGATACAGGACCAGCGACAGGATGATGCCGACCAGCACCGCGAATTCCAGATGCAGCACCAGGGTCGCGAGGAACGTGACCAAGAGCACCGCCGCCTCGGAACGGCTCACCTTCCAGATCTCGGCGATGTGGTGGAAGTCGATGAGGCCCCAGGCCACCAGGAACAGGATGCCCGCCATGGTGGCAATGGGCAGGTACGCGGCGAGCGGCGCCACCAGCATCAGGATCAGGATCAGCGCACCCGCGGAGAACACCGCCGCCAGCGGCGTCTTCGCGCCGGCCTCGTAATTGACTCCGGAGCGGTTGAAGGAGCCCGAGGACGGGTAGGCGGAGAAGAAGGATCCGACGATGTTGGACAGGCCCTGGCCGATGAACTCCTGGTTGCCGTCGATGCGCTGGCCCGATTTCGTGGCGATGGAGCGGGCGATGGAGACGGCTTCGGTGAGGCCCAGGACGGTCACGGCGACCGCGGCACCGAGCAGCAGGCGCAAGGTCTCGAGGCGGAAATCGGGCCGGGAGAGTTCCGGCAGGCCGCCGGACAGGGCGCCGACGGTGCGGATGCCGGTTTCGGCCGGCCCCCCCCATTCCGCATTGAGCACGGCGCCGATCAGGCTGCCGACGACCATGGCCACGATCATGTAGGGTACCTTGGGGAGGAAGCGTCGGGCCAGGATGCCGGTCACCAGCGTGACGGCCCCGACCACGACCACCATCGGCTTGGTCTGGGTCACGAGCAGGGCGAACTGGTGCAGGGTCTCGAAGAAGGAGACCCCTCGCGGGATGGGCAGGCCGAAGAAGTTCTTGATCTGGCTCGCCATGATGAGGAGCGCTGCGCCGGCAGTGAAACCGACGACCACGGTATGCGAGATGAAATTGACCAGGGTGCCGAGCTTGAAGAGGCCCATGGCGAGCTGCAGGATCCCGACCATGAAGGCCAGGGTCAGCACCTCCGAGACATACCGCTCGCTGCCCGGCTCCGCGAGCTGGGAAATGGTGGCGAAGACCACGAGGGAAATGGCGTTCGTCGGACCGGACACCAGGTGGAAGGACGAGCCCCAGAGGGCGGCGATCACCGCGGGCACCATGGCGGCATAGAGGCCGTATTGCGGCGGCATGCCGGCCAGGGTCGCGAAGGCGACGCCCTGGGGCAGGACGATGAAGGCGCCGATGATGCCGGCGATCAGGTCCGCCCGCAGGTTCGGACCCGTCACGAGGCTGCGCCAGCGCAGGAAGGGGAACAGGTTCTGGATCAATTGGGTTCGCGAACCGGGGAATCGGAGCGCAACTGCAAATTATATAAGAGAACGCTTATTGACTGTGATCGAGCCCATAGAAAATTGAAATGCGAAGCACCCCCCGCGCGCCGCTATCCTTCACTTCCGCCCCGACCACTTCCCGCGCCCCGTCGTGCCCCAGCTCCTCACCCTCTCCCGCGCCGCGCACCTGATCGGCGTTTCCCGCGGCACGCTGCAGAAGCGCATCGGCGCCGGCGAACTGCCTTCCTTCGACGGCATGGTGGCCACGGACGACCTCCTCAGGCTCTATCCGGACCTGCGCCTGGAGGATGCCGGCGCCTTCGAGCAGGTGGCGAGCATCAAGGAACAGGCCTTCGGAAAACGGGTCCGGCAGCGCATGCTGCCATCCCAGGAGGTGCTGGCCCAGCGACTGTTCGAGCAGGGCCGCGAACTGGCCGACCTGCGCCGGCACCTGGCCCGCTACCATGCCTTGGTGGCCGACCTCCAGGGAAGGATCGCCACCCTCGCATCGGTGCATCCGTCCACCGGCCTGGCCGACCTGGAACGCCGCCTGGAAGAGGGGCTCTCCGAGGTCCTCGGCAGCGAGGAAGGCCCGGATGCCCTGGTGGCCATGGATGCTATGCTCCGGGTCATGGCGGCCCAGGTCAGCGTAAGGCCCTCGGGGCATGAATTCCTCGTCGAGGGTGCCGAAACGGTGCTCAAGGGCGCCCTGCGCGCCGGCCTGGCGCCCTCCTACGGCTGCGGCAACGGCACCTGCGGACTATGCAAGGCGCGTGTCGTGTCTGGCCAGACCCGCCAGGTCCAGCATTCCGACTACCCGCTTTCCGGCGCCGAACGCGAGCAGGGCTACGTGCTGCTCTGCTGCCATGCGCCAGTCGGCGACGTCGTGGTGGAGATGCTGGAGGCCGGTTCGCCGTCCGACATCCCGGAGCAGACGGTGGGCGCCAAGGTGCGGGCGATCACGCCGCTTTCCGACCAGGTGTCGCAGCTGCACCTGCAGACGCCGCGCACCAACCGCCTGCGCTTCCTGGCCGGCCAGCGGGTGTCCCTCGGAACGAACCTGGGGGGGGTCGATTTCGCCGCCGATTACCCGATCGCCTCCTGTCCCTGCGACGACCGGAACATCCTGTTCCACGTGGCCCGGTCGGCGGACGACGCCTTCGCGGGCCGGGTCTTCGACGGCAGCCTGCACACGGGCGACACGGTGACCATCCGCGGGCCCTTCGGGGATTTCTGCCTGGCCGGGGAGGTCACCGGCCCCCTGGTCTTCGTCGCCTGCGACACCGGGTTCGCACCGGTGCAGAGTCTGATCGAACATGCCATCGCGCTGGATAGCGGCCATCCGATCGCGCTGGTCCTCGCCTCGACGACGCCCGGGGGCCACTACCTCGCCAAGCAGGCCCGGGCATGGGCCGATGCGCTGGACGAGTTCTCCCTGCATGGCGTGGAGGCTGCGGACGTGGCGATGGCGGCCGCCCGCGCGTCGGAATGGGCGGCGGGGGCCGTCATGCCGGGAACCCGCGCCCTGGTCGCCGGTCCTTCCGCCTTCGTCAGCCTCGTCGGCGAGGCCTTGTCGGCACGGTTCGGACCGGAACTCACGGTCCTCGCCGACCCGGGCTGAAAAAAAACGGCGAGGCAGGCCTCGCCGTTCTTTCCAGCCGGAAGTGCCGCGTCAGGAAGCCTTGCGGCGGCGGCCGACGGCGCCCAGGAGGCCCAGGCCGGCCAGCATCATGGCATAAGTCTCCGGCTCCGGCACGGCCCCGCCGTACTCGACCACGTAGCCGTGGTTGAACGCGTAGGAGGAGCCCGGGCCCCCGTGGTCGTTCCAGGCATTGACGTTGGGGCCGTTGCCACCCCAGTTGAACTGCAGGTAATCCTCGCCGCCGTTGTAATCATTGGGTTCGCCACTGCCCCAGGCGGAGTAGATCAGGGTCGTCCCGTGATCCCAGAAGGTCTGGCCCGCCTCGGGTCCGGCGATCCATTTCCACACCCCCTCGGTCTCCCGGTCGGAACCGCCGACCCAGGCGAGGCCCCACCCCTGACCCTGCAGGAAGACCTGTTCCGCTTCCGAAGTGATGGTCGCCAGGTAACCGGGCTGCCCCAGGTGGGACATGGACGCCGCGCCGCTCAGGGCGCCGTCCCAGGTCACCGGTCCGGCCACGTATTCGTACCAGTGGCCGTTGCCCGCCCATTGGACGGGTGCGGCCAGCGCGGCTCCCGAGAGCAGGGCTGCGGCAACGCCTGCGAGAACAATCTTTTTCATTCGAAATCCTTTCGATTCCCTAGCGGCCCCGCGGGCCGCGATTCTTCCGTCAGCCCGGCCGATCGTCCCTCCGGGTACCCACCCGGCGAGGGGGCCGAGCCAATGCTTCTCGCGGCGTTATAGCGACCCGTGGTGTTGCACGGCAATAGTCCGAACGGACTAACGTCGGCGCCCGCCGGGCGGATCGGCCGATGCACGGCCGATCCACGGCCGCTTCCCTTCCGTCCCGGGCCCGACGGGGCGGCGTTGCGGCGACGCTTTCGCCCGGCGGGAACTCGGCCGGGCACGCCCGAAGGCTTTCACAATGACCCTTGCTGCGCTGCGGAATTGGCGTATCGTGTCGGCTGCGCGCGTCAATTTCGGCAGGTCATCATGGATACCCAAAAACAACAACGCTTCGTCAGCCGCCTCACCCGGCATTGCATGGCGCTGGTCCTGGCCGGCGGCCAGGGAAGCCGCCTTTACGAACTGACGGCCTGGCGGGCCAAGCCGGCCGTACCCTTCGGCGGCAAGTTCCGCATCATCGACTTCCCGCTCTCCAACTGCGTCAATTCGGGCATCCGGCAGATCGGCGTCCTGACCCAGTACAAGGCCCACTCGCTGATCCAGCACCTGGTGCTGGGCTGGAGCTACTTCAAGCGCGAACTGGGCGAATACATGGAAGTGCTGCCGGCCTCCCAGCGCGTCGGCGGCGAGTGGTACCAGGGCACGGCCGACGCCATCTACCAGAACCTGGACATCATCCGGACCCACAGGCCGGAATACGTGATGGTGCTGTCCGGCGACCACATCTACAAGATGGACTACGGCCCGATGCTCGCCTTCCACGTGGAAAGCGGCGCGGACATGACGGTGTCCTGCCTGGAGGTGCCCCTGGCGGAGGCGGCGCGCGCCTACGGCGTGATGCAGATCGACGGCGAGCAGCGCATCGTCGGCTTCGAGGAGAAGCCCGCCGAGCCGAAGCCCATCCCCGGCCATCCGGGCCTGTGCATGGCCTCCATGGGCAACTACGTCTTCAAGACGGAGTTCCTCTACGACCAGCTCATCAGCGACGCCCGGCAGGAGGACTCGTCCCACGACTTCGGCAAGGACATCATCCCGTCCATCATCAGCCGCCACAAGGTCTATGCCTATCCCTTCCGGGACCCGGAGACCGGCGAGCGGGCCTACTGGCGCGACGTGGGCACCCTGGACGCGTTCTGGAAGGCCAACATGGAACTGATGGGCGTGACGCCGGAACTGAACCTCTACGACCAGGAGTGGCCCATCCTCACCCACCAGGCCCAGTTGCCGCCGGCCAAGTTCGTGTTCAACGACGAGGACCGGCGCGGCATGGCGACCGATTCGATGGTCTCCGGCGGCTGCATCATCTCCGGCGCGCGGCTCAACCGCACGCTGCTCTTCTCCAACGTGGTGGTGAATGCCCGGGCGTCGGTCGAGGATACGGTGGTGCTGCCCGACGTGACCATCGGCGAGGGGGCGCAGGTTCGCGGTGCGATCCTCGATCGGGGCTGCCAGGTCCCGGCCGGAATGGTCATCGGCGGCAACGCGGAGGAGGACCGGGCACGCGGTTTCCGCGTCTCCGAAGGCGGCATCGTCCTGGTGACGCCGGAGATGCTCGGGCAGACGGTGCACCTGCACAGCTGAGCCTGTGTCGGGCCGCCCGCAGGGGCTGCCCGGGGACCGCTCCTGCGGGGCCCATTCCTTCTTCGGGACGCCGCGACGTCCGCCGTCCGGCCGATGACAACGGCGTTCAGGCGAGCGCCCGCTCCACGATCTCCCCCACGTCGCGCGAGAGTCCCGGATGGTCGCGCAGGCCCTCGAGGGCACGGCGGGCATAAGCCTGGCGGCCCGCATCGAAGCGGCGCCAGCGGTCGAAGCAGCGGGCGAGCCGCGCCGCCACCTGGGGATTGCGGCCGTCCAGTTCGCGGATCTGTTCCGCCAGGAAGGCATAGCCCTCTCCATCCGCCGCGTGGAAGCGGGGCAGGTTGCCGCCGAAGGTGCGCAAGAGCGCATACACCTTGTTCGGGTTGCCCAGGTCGAAGGCCTGATGGCGGGAGA
>DAOLKI010000124.1:0-7163 GCA_035331665.1 Rhodocyclaceae bacterium | reverse complement strand
TAGAGGGCCGAGGAATCGAGGGAACCCGCCGGCGCCGTGGCGCGTCCGACCTGGCCCAGGACACCGAGCTGCAAAGGCGTCAGCGCGGCATTGATGTGGTCGGCGCCGCCCGCCGGATTCGGGCCGGTCTTGGCTCCGCCATAGGCGCTGTCGAACAAGGGCACGCCCATGGTGGCCGCCATCGTTTCGACGGCGACGGGACCGTTGGAGTAACGCCCGTTCCAGTAACCGTCGGCGGCTTTCGGGCTTGACCCCGCCGTAAGCGCGAACATGTTGCCGTTGTCGGAGAGGCTGTCGCCGAATACGTAGAGCGCCGAATAGGGCGATGCAGCGAAGACCGGGGCGGCCTGCAGGGCCGCGGCAAAGGCAAGGGTGGAAAAGACGGTCAGTCTCATGGGGGTTCCTCCTGGGTATTTGTCGTTGGGGGTGCGGCGTGTCGCTGCGACGATAGCCGGCATTAGTTTAAATGTCAAATATATCGGACGGGTCCGTTCCCGCCGTCGGGACCCTGAGCCCGGGGGATAGGAATGCGCCTGCCGGGGCCGGACCGGCGGCGGCGCTTCGGGGCGGGCCGGACGAAAAAAAGATGGCGCCCGAAGGCGCCATCCCGAGAGCGATCGGCGACGTTACGCGGCCAGACGCCGGCGCCGGACCACCGCCCCCAGCACACCGAGGCCCGCGAGGAACATTCCATAGGTTTCCGGTTCGGGGACGGCTGCCGCGAAGGCCAGGCCCAGTTGCATATGGGCACGGGTCGTCGGGTGGACGCCGTCCCAGAACAGATAGCCCAGGGCGGGGCCGCCATTCACGCCGTCCAGAACACAGGCAAGATTGTCGATGCAGGCGTCGGACACATTGGCGAAATCCGAACCCGCCACCGCGTCGCGCAGGAATTTCGCCGTGTCGAAGAACTTGATGTCCCCGTCCGGCATGTAATTGTTGTCCAGCCAGGCGAGGGTTCCCATCAACGCGAGGTTGTAACCGTTGGTCAGGTCACTGGCCCCCGCCATGGCCGCCGCACCCATCGCCCGCGTGTCGGGCGTCAGGCCGAGGTCCGGCATCAACGGCACGAAGAAATGCCGGGCACCCCCGGTGTAGAGGGTCTTCACCGTTTCGACGACGTTCGCCACCGCCGTCGGCATGGTCACGCCCGCCAGGTCGCTGCCCTTCGCCATGCCGTCGAAGACATCGTTCGGCCCGCCCCAAACCATGTAAAGGGCGCTATCCGGCAGAGCCCCGAGACCTGCGACGAATTGGGACTGACCGAGGATGCCCGTGCCGTTGAGGGACGTCAGGCCATACTTCGTGACCAGGTAATTGTCATTGCTGCCGGCCGGATTCGGACCGGTCATGGCGCCTGCAACCGCCACGTTCAATGCCGGAATTCCCATGGCGGCCGCCATGTACTCTGCCGCGACCGGGCCGTTCGAGAAACGTCCGTTCCAATAGGGGAAGGGCGGCAATCCCCCGCCGGTGAGGGAATACAGATTCCCCGGATCGGAGAGGCTGTCCCCGAATACGAAGAGCCCGGAATAGCTTGCCGCGCTGGCCGGCGTGGCACCGATGACTGCGCAGGCGGCGACGGTCGCCAGAATCTTGATGCCCATATTTCCTCCTATCGCGTTCCGGCCCCGACCCGGGGCGCACACGTCACGATAGCCCCGGAAATTTTCTGTGTCAAACATCACGGTGGGCCGGATTCCCCGGGTGACAGACCGGCGCGAAGAGTGCGGTGCAACAACGCGGCGTCAGCCGATCTCATCCTCCAGAAACCGCCGTCCCTCGACGCTGGCCGGAGACGCGAAGAACACCCCGGCCGGGGTCTGCTCCACCAGACTCCCGCAGTCCAGCATGAGCACCTCTTCCGCCACGCGCTTGGCCAGTCCCAGATTGTGGGTCGTCATCACGATGCGCGTTCCCGCGGCGGCGATTTCGCCGATGATGCGTTCCACCTCGCGGCTCGATGCCGGGTCCAGGCTCGCCGTGGGCTCGTCCAGGAACAGCACCTGCGGATCGATGGCCCAGGCGCGGGCGAGGGCGATGCGCTGTTGTTCGCCGCCCGACAGGACGCGGGCCGGACGTCTCGCCAGGTGTTCGAGCCCCACCCTTTCCAGCATCTCGAGTGCCCGCCGCTCGCGGGACTGCCGGTCCAGTCCGCGCACCAGCAGCCCGTAGGCGACGTTGGCCAGGACGCTGCGGCGCAGCACCACCGGCCGCTGGAACACCATCGCCTGGCGCAGATCCCCGGACCAGCGCAGGCGTCCGGCGGAGGGTTTCAACAGACCGTGCATCAGGCGCAGCAGGGTGCTCTTCCCGGCCCCGTTCGGTCCCAGGATCACCGTGCGGCCCGCCGTCAGCGCCACGCTGACGGCGCAGACGATGCGCACGCCTCCCTCGGTGAGTCCGAGGTCTTCCAGGTGCAGGAAGGCTTCGCTCATCCCCAGCGCCTCCCTGCCCAGCCCCTGAGCAGGTAGGCCGTGGTGTTGAGCAGCAGGACGACGCCGATCAGGATCGTGCCCAGGGCGAGGGCCAGCGGCAGGTCGCCCTTGCTGGTCTCGAGCGCGATGGTCGTGGTCATCACGCGCGTGACCCCGTCGATGTTGCCGCCGACGATCATTACCGCGCCGACTTCGGCGATGGCCCGCCCGAAACCGGCCATCGCCGCGGTGAGCAGCGAGAAGCGGCCGTCCCACAGCAGGGTTCGCGCCGCCTGGGTCCGGCTGGCGCCGAGGGAGCGGAGCTGTTCGCGATATTCCGTCCATTCGTCCTCGATCACCTGCCGCGTCAGCGCGGCGACGATGGGGGTCACCAGCACCGCCTGGGCGACGACCATGGCCGCGGGCGTGAAGAGCAGGCCGAAGTTGCCCAGGGGCCCTGCCCGGGACAGGAGCAGGTAGATCAGCAGGCCCACCACCACGGGGGGCAGGCCCATGAGTCCGTTGGTCAGGACGACGAGCACCCGCCGGCCGGGAAACCGGCCGACCGCCAGCAATGCGCCCAGCGGCATGCCGGCGGCGCAGGCAGCCAGCGTCGCCGTCAGGCTGACGGCGACGCTCAGGCCGATGATGCCGAGAAGCTTCGGGTCCGCACCGGCGATCAGGCCGATCGCCAGGGAGAATGCGGAGGGATCGCCGGTCATCGTCCTCCGGTCACTTCGCCGCGGGGGGCGCGGCCTGCGCCGCGGGCGGTGAAGCCGTCTGGGCCGATGGCGGCAGTTGCCGGCCTGCCTTGCGGGCGTGGCTTTCCTTGTTCAGGAATACCCAGACGGTGCCGCCCAGGCTGGAGACCACCAGCAAGACGGCGATGATCATCAGCCAGCGGCCCTCGCGGCTCGTCCGCGAATCGTGTTGCGGTGCTTTGTCCATGGCGGCGATTGTCGCAGGAAACGCGTCACCGCCGTGTTCGTTCGGCGATCTTCCCTGTCACCGCCCGGCCGGCAGGACGCGGCGCACGACGGATTCCGGCGCCGTGGGTGCGGGTGTCGCCGCGAACGATCCGCCGCCCCCACGATCGCCGGAATGCCGGCGCTACTTCGCCGCGTCGCGCAACTCCCGGCGCAGGACCTTGCCGATCGGCGTCTTCGGCAGCGCATCGCGGAACTCCACGTGGCGGGGCAGTTTGTAGCCGGTGAGCTGGGTCTTGCAATGCTCGATCACCGCCTCCTTGGTGAGCCCGGGATCCTTCTTCACCACCACGATCTTCACCGCCTCGCCGGACTTCTCGTCCGGCACCCCCACGGCGGCACACTCCAGGACGCCCGGGTGCATGGCCACGACGCTCTCGATCTCGTTCGGATAGACGTTGAAGCCGGAGACCAGGATCATGTCCTTCTTGCGGTCGGAGATGGTCACGTAGCCGTCCGCGTTCAGGTGCCCGATGTCCCCCGTCTTCAGCCAGCCGTCCTGCAGGACCTTGGCCGTTTCGCCCGGATTGTTCCAGTAGCCGCGCATGACCTGCGGTCCGCGGATGCAGATCTCGCCCGTATGTTTCTCGATGTCGCCCGCACCGGTCCAGACCGGCAATTCCCGGAAGGAATCGTCGCGGATCGACACCTCCGTGGAGGGCAGCGGCAGGCCGATGGTGCCGTTCCAGGGCGCCCCCAGGGGATTGACCGTCGCTCCCGGCGAAGTCTCGGTCAGGCCGTAGGCCTCGGTCAGGTAGCGCCCGGTCACCTGCTGCCAGCGCTCGGCCACCGGTTTCTGTACCGAGGCCCCGCCGCCGACGATGACCTTGATCCCGGAGAAATCGAGCTGGTCGAACCCGGGCGTGTTGAGCAATCCGTTGAACAGGGTATTGACGCCGGTCATGACGCTGAACTTCCACTGCCCCAGCTCCTTCACGAAGGCGGGCAGGTCGCGCGGGTTGGTGATGAGCACGTTCAGGCTGCCCCACTTCATGAACGACAGGGTCGAGGTGAGGCAGAAGATGTGGTACATCGGCAGCGGCGAGATGACGATCTCCTTGCCTTCCTCGAAACTGCCCGAAATCCATACCCCCGACTGCTCCAGGTTGGCCAGGATGTTGGCATGGGTCAGCATGGCGCCCTTGGAGACGCCCGTCGTGCCCCCCGTGTATTGCAGGAAGGCGATGTCCTCGTGCGTGCTGGCGACCGGCGCGAAGGCGGAGGCGGCGCCCTTGGCCAGGGCCGAACGCATGTCCACGGCGCCGTCGATGCGCCAGTCGGGAACCATCTTCTTGACCCGCTTGATGACGAAATTGACCAGCCAGCGCTTCGGGGCCGGCAGCAGGTCGCCGAGCTGGGACGTCACCACGTGCCTGACCGGCGTCGCGGCCAGCACCTGCTGCAGCGTGTTGGCGAAGTTCTCGACGATGACGATGGCCTTGGCGCCGGAATCCTTCAACTGGTGTTCCAGTTCGCGCGGCGTGTAGAGCGGGTTCACGTTGACCACGGTCATGCCGGCGCGCAGGATGCCGAACAGGGCCACCGGGTATTGCAACAGGTTGGGCGACATCAGGGCGACCCGGTCGCCCTTGCCCATGCCCGGCAGGCCCTGCAGGTAGGCCGCGAAATCCCGCGACAGGCGGTCCAGTTCCGCGTAGTCGATCGTATGGCCGAGGTTGTGGAAGGCCGGCTTGCCGGAGAACCTGGCCACCGTCTTTTCCAGCAGGTCCGGGAGGGACTCGAACTGCCGGGCGTCTATGTCGGCGGGAATTCCTTTCGGGTAGCTCTTCAGCCAGATGCGGTCGACCATTTTCTCCTCCCTCGTGTGCGCTGCGATGTCGGTTCAGGTTAGCGACAACGCCCGCGTGATGCAATGGGGCCGCCTTCGCCACGCGGGACGGGTCCGCGGCGCGCGGACCCCGTTCAGAGCGCGTATTGCTTCTCGAGATAGTCGACGATGTCGGCGGACTCGAACATCCGGACTCCCGTGTTCGGGTCTTCCAGGTAAGGCACCTGGACCCGTCCGAGGCGGCCCAGGACCTCCTCGCGTCGCCCGCCCGGCTTGGGGCGGTAGGGGCCCGGCCGGAGGCGCATGGCTGCCGGCCCCATGTCCGCCCACTGTTCCTTGCCCAGGTTGTGCAGCACATAGGGCAGTTCCAGCTCGGTCAGGCGCTCGCGCACCAGGCGCGAATAGGGGCTCGATTCGAAGCTCCACAGGGCGAGGGAACGGCGCGGCCGGCGCGCCGGCCGGTAGCGGAGGCCGCGCATGACCCGCACGGCCGTGGCCATGGCGGCCAGTTTCCCGGTGAGGGCGCCGGGACGGTATGAGCGCGGCGGCGGTCCGCCGCCATAGGTTCGGAACAGGTAGTCGACGATGGCGGTCGACTCGAGCATGGCGGTTTCCGTGTTCGGGTCCACCAGCAGGGGAAACTGCATCCTTCCCGACAGGGCTTCCGCCTTCTTCCGATAGCGCTTGCCGCCCTTTGGGCAGGGGTAGATCTGGGCGTCCAGGGCGAGGGCCGTCAGGGCCTCCCGGACGATCCGGCAGTACGGACAGCCTTCCATGTCGTAGAGCTGCAGCAGCCGGGACGGAGGCGCAGCCGCCTTGACGACACGGGTGCCGCGCCATGCGGTCAGCGTGGAGGCCAGGACGGACCCCAGGACGGCGGCCTGGTGCCGGAACGCATCGGGCATGGCGGATTCCCGGACCGTCAGCCCGTGATCTTGCGCTTGACCGCCCTCCCCACCATGCGCAGGCGCTGGGCCAGCGGAAAGCGGCGGAAGTTGGTCTTCACCGCGCCGAGCGTGAAGGCGGTGCGCTTCGAGTAATCCACCGCCACGTCCACGATCACCGGCCGGCCCGTGGCTGCTGTCTGGCGGGCCCGGGCGATGGCGTCGGCGATGTCGGCGTCCCCGTTCATGGGCACGTAGGCCGCACCGGTGGCCAGCGCCACGCCTTCCAGGTTGACGGCGCCCAGGATCGAGCAGGGCTTCCGGTTGTAAGGAATTTCCTGGGCCTGGGCGATCTGCGAGAGTTCCCCATCGTGGAAGACGTAATAGACGATGCCGAGGCTGCGCGCCGCGGCCGTCACCAGTTCCATGCCCGTCATCATGAAGGCGCCGTCGCCGATCACGGCGAACACCTCCTTCTCCGGGGCCGCCAGCTTGGCGCCGATGGCGGCCGGCGCCGCATAGCCCATGGCGTTGAAGTCCGTCGGCACGATCAGACGGCCGCCGCGCTTCACCTGGAAAAGTTCCGCGGTCAGGTAGGTGTGATTCCCGTCGTCCACCACGGTCACCGCGTCGGCGGGCACCTGGCGGCGCAGTTCCTCGAAAAAGCGGGCGGGATTGACCCGGCCCTTGCTGTCGTGGCCGAACCATTCGTCGCGGTAGGCCTGCTTGTCGGCGCCGATGCGGGCGGCCACCCCCTCCGCCGGCAGCGGGGAGGGGCGCGCGCGCAATTCGGCGAGCAGCGCGGAAAGCACCGCCCGCGCATCGCCCTCGAGCTTGACCGCGGCCGGATAATTGGCGTCGAACACCGCCGGGTTGACGTCCACGTGGATCAGGTTCGCGGGCACCGTGACGCCATAGCTGCCCGTGGCGATCTCGCCGAAACGGGTGCCCACGGCGAGCAGGGCGTCGCAATCCTTGAAGGCGTTGCGCGCGGCCGGTACCGCCGCGGGGCCGAAGCTGAAGCCGGCGTGCAGCAGGGCGTCGCAATCCTTGAAGGCGTTGCGCGCGGCCGGTACCGCCGCGGGGC
>DAOLKI010000123.1:0-7211 GCA_035331665.1 Rhodocyclaceae bacterium | reverse complement strand
TAGGTCTTGAACTTGGCATCCTCGATGACGCCGTCCTTGCCGACCTTGATCTGCAGCTTCATGACGTCGCCGCAGGCGGGGGCGCCCACCATCCCGGTCCCCACGTCGCCGTCCTCCTTGGCGAAGGAGCCCACGTTGCGGGGATTCTCGTAATGGTCGATGACTTTCGTGCTGTATGACATGGTTCACCTCTGATCAGTCACGCCCCGGCCCGCGTACGGGGAATGGGGGCGGGTTTGCAATCGGCCCGTAGGACACCGCGTCCGGCCCGTGGCTCAGTGCGCGGCCCACTGGACCGTGTCGAGATCGATTCCGTCCTTGTACATCTCCCACAGGGGCGAGAGTTCGCGCAGTTTGGAAAGCTTCGCGTGCAGCAGCCTGACCGTGAACTCGATCTCCTCCTCGGTGGTGAAGCGGCCGAGGGTGAAGCGGATCGAGCTGTGGGCCAGTTCATCCGAGCGGCCCAGCGCGCGCAAGACGTAGGAGGGCTCAAGGGACGCGGAAGTGCAGGCGGAACCGGAGGAGACGGCGATGTCCTTGATGGCCATGATCAGCGACTCGCCTTCCACATAGTTGAAGCTGACGTTCAGGTTGTGGGGCACGCGCTGTTCCAGGTCGCCATTGACGTAGGTTTCCTCGATGTCCATGAGGCCCTTCAGCAGCCTGTCGCGCAGAAACCGGATGCGTTCGTTCTCGACCGCCATCTCCTCGCGCGCGATCCGGAACGCCTCGCCCATGCCGACGATCTGATGGGTGGCGAGGGTGCCCGAGCGCAGGCCGCGCTCGTGGCCGCCGCCGTGCATCTGCGCTTCCAGGCGGATGCGCGGCTTGCGCCGCACGTACAGGGCGCCGATGCCTTTCGGCCCGTAGGTCTTGTGGGCGCAGAAGGACATCAGATCGACCTTGAGCCGGGCCAGGTCGAGGGGCATCTTGCCCGTGGCCTGGGCGGCATCCACGTGAAAGATCACGCCCTTGCTGCGGCAGATCTCG
The DNA here is from genome assembly GCA_035331665.1 of Rhodocyclaceae bacterium. Lineage (GTDB taxonomy): Bacteria > Pseudomonadota > Gammaproteobacteria > Burkholderiales > Rhodocyclaceae > JAEUNJ01. The sequence continues at coordinate 6,221 of DAOLKI010000123.1, read as the reverse complement.
CCGATGGCCTCGATGGGCTGGATGACGCCGATTTCGTTGTTCACCGCCATGACGGAGGCCACCACGGTGTCCGGCCGCAGGGCGGCCTCGAACTGCTCGACGGTGACCAGCCCGTTCTCGCCGGGGACCAGATAAGTCGCTTCGAAGCCCTGGCGCTCCAGTTCCTTGACCGTATCGAGGACCGCCTTGTGCTCGGTGGCGACGGTGACGATGTGCTTGCCCTTCGCCCCGGCATAGAAATGGGCGGCGCCCTTGATGGCCAGGTTGTTGGACTCGGTGGCCCCGGAGGTCCAGACGATTTCCTTGGAATCCGCATTGACGAGGGCCGCCACTTCCTCGCGGGCCTCCTCGACGGCCTTTTCGGCCTCCCAGCCGAAGGCGTGGGAACGCGATGCGGGATTGCCGAACTTCTCCACGAGGTACGGGATCATCTTCTCCGCAACCCTGGGATCCACCGGCGTGGTGGCCGAGTAGTCGAGGTAGATGGGCAGCTTCAGCATCTTGTCGTTCTCCAATTTTCCGTCTTCATTCCATCGTGGCGACGACGGACAGGTTTTTCAACTGGCCGGTCGCGCGCGCAAGGGCGGCGAGGAAGCCATCCACGTCCGTACCGAGGTTCGCAATTCCGAGGCTCACTCGGACGGCGCCCCGCGCGAAGGACGCCGGCACGCCCATGGCCATCAATACGTGGGAGGGTTCCGGCTTGGCGCTGGAACAGGCCGCCCCGCTTGCCACCGCATAACCTTCGCGGTCCAGGCGACCCACCAGGGTCTCCCCGTCGAGGTCGGGAAGCGAAAAATACACCGTATTCGGCAGGCGTTCCGCGCCCAGGCCGAAGATTTCCGCACCCATGGCGACGAGGCCCCGCTCGAGCTTGCGCCTCAAATCGAGCAGGCGGGCCGCCTCCGCCTCGCGGCGCGCGACGGCCAGTTCACAGGCGATGCCGAAGCCGACGATGGCGGGGACGTTCTCGGTCCCCGATCGCAGGCCGCGTTCCTGACCCCCGCCGTAGATCAGCGGCTCCAGTTCCACGCGCTTGTCGAGAATCAGGGCCCCGGCCCCCTTGGGTCCGCCGACCTTGTGGGCCGACAGGGTCAGGGCATGGACGCCGGCCCGGTTCAGGGCGCGAAAATCCACCGGAACCTTGCCGAAGGCCTGCACCGCATCGGTATGGAACCAGGCCCTTGCCGGCCGCGCCCGGTCCGCCAGGGAAGCGACGTCCTGCAATACGCCGGTTTCGTTGTTGGCCAGCATGACCGAAATCAGCGCCGGTTTGCGGGCGACGGCGTCCTGGAACGCGTCGGGGCGCACGCGGCCTTGTGCATCCACGGGAAGTTCCAGGGCGGACCAACCCCGGCGTCCCAAGGCCCGCGCCGGTTCGCGGACACAGGGATGCTCGACGGCCGACACCGCGACGCAGGGCGCCTCGCCACGGCCGACGCCGAGGGCGCCCGCGGCCCCGCGCAGGAAGAGGTTGTTGGCCTCGGATCCCCCGCTCGTGAACACCACTTCCGTCGGATGTGCACCGGCCGCCACGGCAACCCTCGCCCGCGCATCGTCCACCGCCCGCCGCGCATCGCGCCCGTATTCGTGGCGGCTCGACGGATTTCCGTGGCGCCCGCCCAGCCAGGGCAACATCGCCTCCAGGACGCCGGTGGCGAGCGGCGCGGTGGCGTTGTAGTCCAGATAGGACGGGGCGAACATGGGCAGGATCGGAAGACCGGCGCGGTTCAGGCGGCCGAGGCCACGGCCACCACCGGAACCACGCGCGCGCGCCGGCCGGGGACCGCGTCGGTGAAGACAGGCACCTCGCCGTTCTGCTGCTCGCGGACCAGTTGCTCCAGGTTCACGGACTTCAGGTAATCGATGATGTGGGCATTGAGGCTGGTCCACAGATTGTGCGTCATGCAGGGATTGTCGTCGTGGCAGTTGCCCTTTCCGCCGCAGTTGGTCGCATCCAGGGGCTCGTCCACCGCCTGGATGATCTCGGCCACCGATACGGCCGCCATGGGCTTCGCCAGACAATAACCGCCGCCGGGCCCGCGCACGCTGGCCACGAGCTTGTGGCGGCGCAGCTTTCCGAACAGTTGCTCGAGGTAGGAGAGCGAGATGCGCTGGCGTTCGCTGATGCCCGCCAGGGTCACCGGTCCGGCGTGTTGACGCAGGGCCAGGTCGATCATCGCCGTCACTGCAAAACGTCCTTTGGTGGTCAGTCTCATGGGGCACCTCTCTCGTCAGGGTCAGGGGTCCGGGCCCGGAAGCTGCAATTCCCGAGCATTTCTCTCAACTATACATTTCCCAACTTTTTTAATCAACTATCTTTCCGAGGAATTTCGGATCGAATTTGTCCGCGGTCGCCAACTCGTCGGCCAGGTGAACGCCCGTCCGCTCCAGGAGGCCGATCAGCTTTTCGAGTCGCCGGTCCGTCTCCACCGCATGGTCGAGCAGGCCGTGGATCGCCATGGAGACGGGATCGTCCTGGTCCCGGGTCACCGCATAGGCCGAAAAACCCATCTGCTCGGCCTTCGCGACCCGTGCGGGGTCGGCGTCCGCATCCACGATCCGGGCCGGAATGCCCACGGCCGTGGCACCTGCCGGCACGTCGCGCACGACGACCGCGTTGGAACCGACCTTGGCGCCCGAATGGATGGTGATCGGGCCGAGCACCTTGGCCCCTGCCCCCACGACAACGCCGGGCCTCAGGGTCGGATGGCGCTTCCCCTTGTTCCAGGAGGTCCCGCCCAGGGTCACGCCGTGATACAGAGTGCAGTCGTCGCCGATCTCCGCGGTCTCGCCGATGACGACGCCCATGCCGTGGTCGATGAACACGCGGCGTCCGATGGTCGCGCCGGGATGGATCTCGATGCCCGTGAGCCAGCGGGTGAAGTGGGAGGTCGCCCGACCGAGCCAGTGCAATCCGAGTCCCCAGAACCGATGGGCGAGGCGATGCATGATAAGGGCGTGCAGTCCCGGGTAGCAGGTCAGCACCTCCCAGGTCGAGCGTGCGGCCGGATCCCGATCGAAAACGCAGGCCACATCCTCACGCACCCGGGCAAACATCTTCCCACTCCATAAGAAATTGCTGAAATATTAGAATACCCGGGTTATCCGGTCAACTTCTTCTCTTTTCCAGGGCCGCGATCAGGCCACGCAGGATGGCGACCTCCTCCTTCTCCAGGCCCGCCCGGCCGAACAGCCGCCGCAGGCGCGGTACGAGACGGCCCGGTCGGGCCGGATCGAGGAAGCCGGAAGCGACTGCGGCCCTGTGCAGGTGCGCCACGAGGCCATCCACCTCCTCGTGCCTTGCCGGTTCGCCCGCGTCCGCGACGACGGGAGGCGCCGCGGGTGCCGCCGCCGCCACGCGAAATTCATAGGCGGTCACCTGGACGGCCGCCGCGAGATTGAGCGAGGAGTAGCCGGCGTCGGCGGGGATCTGCGACCAGTGCGTGCACAGCGACAGATCCTCGTTGGACAGCCCCCGGGTTTCGTTGCCGAACACGAACGCCACTTCCCCGCGCACGGCATGGGCCGCAGCCAGAAGTGCCGCATCCCGGACCCAGAGGCACTGCGGGGCCAGTTCGCGTCGCCGCGCGGTGAGGGCCACCGAAAAAACCGTTCCGGCCAAGGCCTCGCCCAGATTGGCGTGCTCGCGGGACGCCGCGAGGACATCCTGGGCGCCGGAGGCCATGGCGATGGCCTGCGGATCCAGGCGGTCCGCCCCCGGCGCGACGAGGTCGAGGCGACCCAGTCCCATGGTTTTCGCGGCCCGCGCGGCGGCGCCTATGTTGCCCGGGTGGCTGGGCCGCACGAGCACCACGCGCGCACGCGAAAGAAACGTCACGGGGACCGCGATCGCCGGCGCCGGACGGCCGGGAAGCACGTCGCCGGGCTTCATATAGAATTGCGCCTTCGCCGGAAGCCGACCCGACCGGCCGCCAATGGATTTCGCATGCATCCCACCCTGAATATCGCCATCAAGGCCGCGCGCCGCGCGGGCCAGATCATCAATCGCGCCAGCCTCGACCTGGAGCGCATCAAGGTGGGCGTCAAGCAACACAGCGATTTCGTCACCGAGGTCGACAAGGCGGCCGAGGCGGCGATCATAGAGGTGCTCCGGGAGGCCTACCCGGGCCACGCGATTCTAGCAGAGGAGTCGGGGGCGTCCGGTCCGGCGGGCGGCAGCGAGCATCAATGGATCATCGACCCCCTGGACGGCACGACCAACTTCATCCACGGCTTCCCGCAGTATGCCGTTTCGATCGCGCTCGCGCATCGCGGCGTGGTGACCCATGGCGTCGTCTTCGATCCCGGCCGCAACGAACTCTTCACGGCGAGCAAAGGGGCCGGCGCCTATCTCAACGACAAACGCTTACGTGTGTCGCGGCGAAACCGGCTGGACGAGGCTCTGATCGGCACGGGATTCCCGTACCGGATGTTCGACCACGCGGAAGCCTACATCGCCATCTTCCGGGAACTGACGCGGCGCACCGCCGGCCTGCGCAGGCCGGGGGCCGCATCGCTGGACCTGGCTTACGTCGCCGCCGGACGTCTCGACGGATTCTGGGAATTCGGCCTCTCGCCCTGGGACATGGCGGCGGGCACCCTGCTGATCAGCGAGGCGGGCGGCCTGGTCGGGGACCTGGTCGGCGAACCCGCGTACCTGGCCACCGGCAACATCGTCGCCGGCAACCCGAAGGTGTTCGCACAATTGCTCCAGGTGATCGGCCCGCTGCGCGGCACGCTGCGCGCCTGACCTGGAAGGCGCGGACTATCCATCCGCCCGACCGGCGGAAGGGCTCGCCAGGTCATCCACGGCCGCAAGCAGTTCCTGGTAACGGAAAGGCTTCGCAATGAATCGCGCCGCGCCGGCACGCATAGCGGCCCGATGGACCTCGGCCCGCGCGTCGGCCGACAGGACGACGATGGGAACCCCCTTTGTGCCGTCGTCGTGCTTGAGCAGGTCGATCACCGCCAGCCCGGACATGTCGGGCAGGTGCAGGTCGAGCAGCATCAACGCCGGTTTCAGCGTTTCTGCGGCCTCCACCGCCTTCGCCCCGGTCTCCGCGAAATACAGATCGACGTTCTCCCGCGCCGAAAGGAGATGCTGGACCAGGCGGGCGTTGTTGGGGTTGTCCTCCACGTAGATCACCGTTCGGCGTCCCACGGGAGCGGCCGGCGCGGCAACGCCGGCCGGTCGATCGATCGGCGCCGGGGCCGTCTCGATTTCCGTCACCGGCAGTTCGAACCAGAAGCAACTGCCCTCGCCCGGCCTGCTCGTGAAATCGATGCGCCCCCCCATCGTCTCCACCAGCCGTTTGGTCAGCACGAGACCGATCCCCGTCCCCTCGATCTCGTTCCGGCCGGCGTCGAGGCGCGAGAATGGCTGGAACAACTCGTGCCTGCGGTTTTCCGGAATACCGATGCCAGCGTCCTCGACCGTCACGCGCGCCGCGCCGGACTGCATGGCGACGTGCAGCCGCAGGCGTCCGCCTTCCCGGTTGTATTTGACCGCGTTCGACATCAGGTTGAGCAGCACCTGCTTCAGGCGCAGGTGATCCGCCCGCACCCGGACGGCACCGGCGACGAGGTGCGGCCTTTCCACGGCGATGCGGCGTTTGCGGGCCATCGGAACGATGAGGACCAGGCACTCCTCGATGGCCTCCGCCATGTCCACCGGCTCCAACCGCATCTCCAGCTGTCCGGCCTCGATCTTGGTCAGGTCCAGCACTTCGTTGATCAGGTCCAGCAGATGCCAGCCGGCCTTCACGATGATCTCGACGAACCCCGTCTTCTCGGGATCGAGCGGACGCTGCGGATCGTTCTGCATCAACTGGGCGAACCCCAGGATGGAATTGAGCGGCGTGCGCAGTTCGTGGCTCATGTTGGCCAGGAAGTCGGACTTGGCCTGGTTGGCGCGTTCCGCCTCCAGCTTGGCCACCAGGAGCTCGGTCTCGAACCGCTTCTGCACCGTCATGTCGCGGATCGTGCCGATCAGGTAACGGCGACCGCCAATGACGCCAGTATTGGCATGGATCGCCGACGGCACCCCATGCCCGCCCTTGTGACGCAGTTCCCGGCTGCCGTTCGCGTGACCCTGTGCAAAGGCATGACGCAGCTCCGACCTGGCGCGTTTTCGGGCCGCCTCCGGGAAGGTGGTGGTGAAGCATCGTCCGATGAGTTCATCGGGCCGGTACCCCAGGAGCGTCTCCACGGCCGGATTC
>DAOLKI010000122.1:0-7279 GCA_035331665.1 Rhodocyclaceae bacterium | reverse complement strand
CCGTCTGCCGGTACGCGGCGACCGCCTGATCGTGGCCGGCCTCGGCCTGCGCCACGGCGGCCCGGCGGGCGCCCCCGTCGATGAGGCCGAGGGCCAGGGCGGGCCCCAGGGACCAGAAGCGGTTCGGGGCGGTGAGCAGCCCGGCGAAGCTGGCGCCCCGGTAGCCGGCGCTCGCATTGAGGTCCAGGACGGGAAAGTAGGCCGAGGCGGCGACGCCGATCTGGGCGTTGGCGGCGGCCACGCGCCGTTCCGCGGCGACGATGTCCGGCCGGTTCTCGAGCAGCGTGGACGGGACCAGCCGGGGCCCTGCGGGCACTGCCGGCAGCTGCGGGTCCGCCGGCAGCGACAGCGCGGCGGCGGGTCTGCCGACCAGGGTGGCGATGGCGTGGGCCGTCTGGGCCCGCTGGTTTTCCAACTCCAGCGCCTGGGTCTCCGCCGCGCCGAGCTGTGTCTCCGCCTGGGCCACGTCCAGCGGCGATGCCACGCCGGCCGCCAGCCGGTTGCGCGTGAGTTCCAGGAAACGCGTGTAGGCGGCAACGGTCCGGCGGTAGAGCAGCATCTGCGCGTCCGCCGTCTTCAACTGGAAATAGAGTTGCGCCATCAGGGCCTGGGCGCTCATGCGGGCCGCGGCCAGGTCGGCGGAACCGGCCTCGAGCTTCGCTTCCGCCGCTTCCACGCTGCGCCGGATGCGGCCCCACACGTCGATTTCCCAGGCGGCGCTGGCGGAGAGCGAGTCGGTGGTGGTCACCGGCGCCGAACGCGCGGCGCCGCCGGACGTCGCGCCCGTGGCGGTGGAGGGCGTCACGCCGCGGCTCGAGGAGAGGGCGCCGGACACCGTCGGGAAGAATGCCGAACGGTTGGAGGCCAGCGCCGCCTGCGCGGACCGGTATTGCGCCTCGGCGAGCTTCAGGTTCTGGTTGCCGAGCGCCACCTGCGCCTGCAGGTCGTCCAGCACGGGCTCCGCGAAGACGCGCCACCATTCGGCCGGCAGGGCCGCCGGATCGCCCGCCGCCGGCTTCCAGCGGCCGGCCTCCGCGAACGCCGCCGGGGTCTCCACGGCGGGTCGCACGTAATCCGGTCCCGGCGAACACGCGGTGAGGACCAGGCAGGCGGCGACGAAGGGGACGGGGCGGGGGTGGCGCACGGGGGGCTCCGATCAGGGATGGGCTGTGCCGGCCGCCAGCGGCAACGGGGCGGGACGGGCACCGAGCAGGCGGTTGCGCAGCCGGTCCAGGGCGACGTAGACCACCGGCGTCGTGTACAGGGTCAGCATCTGGCTCACCACCAGCCCGCCGACGATGGAGATGCCCAGGGGCACGCGCAGTTCCGCCCCGTCGCCGCTGCCCAGCGCCAGGGGCACGGCGCCGAAGATGGCGGCCACGGTGGTCATCATGATCGGGCGGAAGCGCAGGACGCCGGCGCGGTAGATCGCATCCGCCGCGCCCACGCCCAGGCGCCGCTGCCGCTCGATGGCGAAGTCGATCATCATGATCGCGTTCTTCTTCACGATGCCGATCAGCAGGATCACGCCGATCAGCGCGATGATGCTGAACTCGACGCCGAAGGCGAGCAGGGCGAGGAGGGCGCCGACGCCGGCCGAGGGCAGCGTGGACAGGATGGTCAGCGGATGCAGCAGGCTCTCGTAGAGGACGCCGAGGACCAGGTAGATGGTCACCAGCGCGGCGAGGATCAGCACCGGCTGGCTGGCCAGCGATTCCTGGAAGGCCCGGGCGGTGCCCTGGAAGCTGCCGTGGATCGACGTGGGCACCCCCTGTTCCGCCATCGCCCGGGCGATGGCCTCGGAAGCCTGTCCCAGGGACACCCCCTCGGGGAGGTTGAAGCTGATGGTCGTCGCCGGGAAGCCGCCCTGGTGGTTCACGGCCAGGGGCGTGTTGGTCGTCTCGATGCGGGCGAAGGCGGTCAGGGGGACCTGGGCGCCCGCCGCGGTGGTGAAATTCAGGGATCGGAGGGTCTCCGGGCTTTCCAGGAAGGCGGGCGCCAGTTCCATGACGACGCGATACTGGTTGAGCGGGTTGTAGATCGTCGACACCTGGCGCTGCCCGAAGGCGTCGTTGAGGGTGGTGTCGATGGCGCGCATGCCGAGGCCGAGGCGGGACGCCGTGTCCCGGTCTATGGTCAGGGAGGTCTGCAGGCCGCGGTCCTGCTGGTCGGTGTTCACGTCCACCAGTTCCGGCAGCTGGGAGAAGAGGCGGCGCAGCCGCGGCTCCCAGGCGCGCAGGTCTTCCAGTTCGTCGGCCTGCAGGGTGTATTGGTACTGGGCATTGCTCGGGCGGCCGCCGATGCGCACGTCCTGGACGGCCACGAGGAAGAGGTTCGCCCCCGGCTCGCGGGAGAGCTTGCCGCGCAGGCGGCCGATGACCTGGTCCACCGATGCCTTGCGCTCGCGCAGCGGCTTCAGCACGATGAACATGGTGGCGCCGTTGCGCTGGCCGCCGCCGGTGAATCCGGTGACCGCCTCCACCGCCGGGTCGGCCTGGACGATGGCCATGAAGCGCTGCACCTTCTGCCGCATGGCCTGGAAGGAGATGCTCTGGTCGGCCTGGATGTTGCCGACGATGCGGCCCGTGTCCTGCTGCGGGAAGAAGCCCTTGGAGATCGTGCGGTACAGGTGGACGTTGAGGCCCACCGTGAAGGCGAGCAGCAGCAGGACGAGGGGGCCGTGGCGCAGGGACCAGGCCAGGCTGCGCCGGTAGCCGCGCATGGCCGCGCGCCGCATCCGGGCACCCCAACGGGCCAGCCGCCCGGGGTGGGGGTCGCGCCGCTCCGGCCGCAGCAGGTGGGCGGCCATGGCCGGCGTCGCCGTCAGGGAGACGACCATCGACACCAGGATGGCGGCGGACAGGGTCACGGCGAATTCCCGGAAGAGCCGGCCGACGATGCCGCCCATGGCCAGCACCGGGATGAAGACGGCGATCAGCGAGAGGCTGATGGAGACCACGGTGAATCCGATCTCGCGGGCCCCGTCCAGGGCGGCCTGCATCACCGGCCGGCCGGATTCCACGTGGCGCACGATGTTCTCGAGGACGACGACCGCGTCGTCCACCACGAAGCCCGTGGCCACCGTCAGCGCCATCAGCGACAGGTTGTCCAGGCTGTAGCCGCACAGGTACATGATCCCGAAGGTGCCGACCAGCGACACGGGGACCGCCACGCTGGGGATCAGCGCCGCCCGGACCCGGCGCAGGAAGACGAAGACGACCAGGACCACCAGGGCCACCGAGATGGCCAGCGTCCGCTCCACCTCGCGCAGGGAGCCGCGGATGGTGGGCGTCCGGTCCATCACCACGTCCAGGTCGATCGATGCCGGTATCATGGCCCGCAGGTGGGGCAGCAGGTCGCGCACCCGGTCCACGGTGGCGATGATGTTGGCGCCGGGCTGGCGATACAGGATCAGCAGCACGGCCGGCCGGCCGTTGGCGGCGCCGTAGTTGCGCACGTCCTGCACCGAATCCGCGACGTCCGCCACGTCGCCGAGGCGCACGCCGGCGTTGTTGCGGTAGCGGACCAACAGCGGGCGGTATTCCGCCGCCGTCCTGGCCTGGTCGTTGGCCCCGATCTGCCAGTACCGGTCGCCCGCTTCCACGGCGCCCAGGGGCCGGTTCGCATTGGTGCCGACGATGGCCGCGCGCACCTCCTCCAGGCCGATGCCGGATGCGCTCAGGCGGTTCGGGTCCACTTCCGCCCGCACGGCGGGCAGCGCGCTGCCGCCGATGTTCACCTGGCCGATGCCCTCCACCTGGGAAAGCCGCTGGGCGAGGATCGTGGAAGCGGCGTCGTACATCTGCCCGCGGCTCAGGGTGTGCGAGGTCAAGGCCATGAGCATGATCGGCGCGTCGGCGGGGTTGACCTTGCGGTAGGTGGGATTGCTGGGCAGGCTGGTCGGCAGCAGGGTGCGGGCGGCGTTGATGGCGGCCTGCACATCCCGGGCGGCGCCGTCGATGTTGCGGTCCAGGTCGAACTGCACCGTGACGCGGGTATTGCCCAGGGAACTGGACGAGGTGATCTCCGTGACCCCGGCGATGCGGCCCAGGGTGCGTTCCAGGGGCGTGGCCACCGTGGCGGCCATGGTCTCCGGGCTCGCGCCGGGCAGCGCGGCCTGCACGGAGATGGTGGGGAAGTCCACCTGCGGCAGCGGCGAGACGGGCAGCAGGAAGAAGGCGATGGCGCCGGCCAGCGTGATGCCCAGCGTCACCAGCGTGGTCGCCACCGGACGACGGATGAAGGGGGTCGAGAAGTTCATCGCTGCCCCAGGCGGCGGGCGAGCCGGTCGAAGGCCAGGTAGACCACCGGCGTGGTGAACAGCGTCAGGGCCTGGCTGAGGATCAGGCCGCCGACCATGGCCACGCCGAGCGGCCGGCGCAGTTCCGCGCCGATGCCGCCGCCCAGCATCAGCGGCAGCGCGGCGAGCAGCGCGCAGAACGTCGTCATCATGATCGGGCGGAAGCGCAGCAGGCAGGCCTGGTAGATGGCCTCCTCGGGCGCCATCCCCTCGTTGCGCTCGGCGTCGAGGGCGAAGTCGATCATCATGATGGCGTTCTTCTTGACGATGCCGATCAGCAGGATGACGCCGATGATGCCGATCACGTCGAGGCCGGCGCCGGCCGCCCACAGGGCGAGCAGTGCGCCGACCCCCGCCGAGGGCAGCGTGGACAGGATGGTCACGGGATGGATGTAGCTCTCGTAGAGCACCCCGAGCACGATGTACATCGTGACCACCGCAGCCAGGATGAGCAGCAGCGTGTTGGTCAGGGAGGCCTGGAAGGCCAGTGCGGCGCCCTGGAAGCTGGTCTCGATGCCCGCCGGGATATCCAGTTCCTTCTCGGCGGCGCCGATCGCGTCGACGGCTTCGCCCAGCGAGGCGCCCGGCGCCAGGTTGAAGGACACCGTGGCCGCGGGGAACTGGCCCACGTGGTTGACCGCCAGCGCGGTGGCCCGTTCCGAGATTCGTGCCACCGACGACAGGGGAACCTGCCGGCCGGAGCCCGTGGGCACGTGGATGGATTCCAGGGCCGCCGGACCGACGCGGAACGCGGGCTTCGTCTCGAGCACCACCCGGTACTGGTTGGACTGGGTGAAGATGGTCGAGATCAGCCGTTGGCCGAAAGCGTCGTAGAGCGCGTTGTCGATGGCCGTCGTGGTGATGCCCAGGCGTCCGGCCGCGTCGCGGTCGATCTCCACGTAGGCCTGCAGGCCCTGGTCCTGGAGGTCGGAAGTCACGTCGGCCAGTTCCGGCAACTGGCGCAGGCGTTCGACCAGCCGCGGCACCCACAGCCCGAGGGCGGCCGCGTCCGGGGTCTCCAGCATGAACTGGTACTGGGTGCGCGAGACCCGGTCCTCGACGGACAGGTCCTGCACCGGCTGCATGTAGAGGGCGATGCCTGGCAGGTCGCGCGTCGCCGCCGTCAGGCGCCGGATGATCTCGCTGGCCGACAGCCCGCGCTCCTCCAGCGGCCTCAGCGTGATCAGCATGCGTCCGCTGTTCAGGGTCGGGTTGGCGCCGTCCACGCCGATGAAGGAGGACAGGGTGGCGACCGCCGGGTCCTTCAGGATTTCCGCCGCCAGCGCCTGCTGGCGTTCGGCCATGGCGGCGAAGGAGATGGATTGGGAGGCCTCGGTGGTGGCCTGGATGAAGCCCGTGTCCTGGACCGGGAAGAAGCCCTTCGGTATCCAGACGTAGAGGACCACCGTGAGCACCAGGGTGCCGACGGCCACCAGCAGCGTGGCGCCCTGGCGCGCGAGCACCCACCGCAGCGCGTGGCCGTAGGCGGCGATGGCCGCGTCAAACAGGTGCCCCAGATTGCGCGCCAGCCGGCCCTGGGCTTCTTCGGGCACGTGGCGGAGCAGGCGGGCGCACAGCATCGGCGTCAGGGTCAGGGAGACGACGGCGGAGATGACGATGGCAACGGCCAGCGTGATGGCGAATTCGTGGAAGAGGCGCCCCACCACGTCGCCCATGAAGAGCAGCGGGATGAGCACCGCCACCAGCGAGAAGGTGAGGGAGATGATGGTGAAGCCGATCTGGCGGGAACCCCGCAGCGCCGCATCGAGCGGCGGCTCCCCTTGCTCTACGTAACGGGCGATATTCTCGATCATCACGATCGCGTCATCGACGACGAAGCCGGTGGCGATGGTCATCGCCATCAGGGTCAGGTTGTTGATGGAGAAGCCGGCCAGGTACATGACGCCGAAGGTCCCGACCAGCGACATGGGCACGGCGAGGCTGGGGATCGCGGTGGCCGGCAGGTTGCGCAGGAACAGGAAGATCACCAGGACCACCAGGGCCACGGCCAGCAGCAGCTCGAACTGCACGTCCGCCACCGAGGCGCGGATGGTGACGGTCCGGTCGGCCAGGATCGCCACGTCGATGGCCCCGGGCAGGCTGGCGCGCAGTTGCGGCATGGCCTTCTTGACCCGTTCGGCCACCTCGATGACGTTGGCACCGGGCTGCCGCTGGATGTTGAGGATCACCGCCTCCCGCGTGTCGGCCCAGGCCGCGAGCCGCGCGTTCTCGGCATCCTCGACGATGTCGGCCACCTCGCGCAGCCGGATCGGCGCGCCGTTCCGGTAGGCCACCACCAGAGCACCGTACTCGTGGGCCGACTTGAGCTGGTCGTTGGCGTCTATGGTGGAGGCGCGCATCGCGCCGTCGAAGCTGCCCTTTGCGATATTGACGTTGGCGCCGGCGATGGCGGTCCTCAGGTCCTCCAGGGACAGCCCCACGCCGGCCAGCGCGACGGGATTGACCTGGATGCGCACGGCGGGCCGCCGGCCTCCCGCGATGCTCACCAGGCCGACGCCCTGGATCTGCGAGATCTTCATCGCGACGCGGCTCTCCACCAGGTCGTGCATGCGCGGCACCGGCATGGACGGCGAGGTGACGGCCAGGGTCAGGATGGGCGCGTCGGCCGGATTCACCTTGTTGTAGACCGGCGGCAGGGGCAGGTCCGTCGGCAGCAGGTTCGATGCCGCGTTGATCGCCGCCTGGACCTCCTGCTCGGCCACGTCGAGCGACAGGTTCAGGCTGAAGCGCAGGGTGATCACCGAGGCGCCGCCGGAGCTGGTGGAGGACATCTGGGCCAGCCCCGGCATCTGGCCGAACTGCCGCTCCAGGGGCGCGGTGATCGACGAGGTCACCACGTCGGGGCTCGCTCCCGGGTACAGCGCCATCACCTGGATGGTCGGGTAGTCCACCTCGGGCAGGGCCGACAGCGGCAGCAGCCGGTAGGCCACGGCACCGGCCAGCAGGATCGCCACCATC
>DAOLKI010000121.1:0-7281 GCA_035331665.1 Rhodocyclaceae bacterium | reverse complement strand
GGCCACGTGGTGCCCGCCCTGCCGCGAAGAGATGCCGGTCCTGCATCGCCTCGCCGTCCGGCTGCGGGACCGCCCCTTTTCCGTGCTCACGGTCGCCGTGGCCGATCACCGCAAGGCCGTCGACGATTTCCTCGCGGAATCCGGCGCCGCGCTGCCGGTGGTTCTCGACCCGGAAAGCGACATCCTGCGCGCGGTGGGCGTGCGCGTGCTGCCCACGACCTTCCTGCTCGATGCCCGCCACCGGCCGCGCTGGCAGGTCGTCGGGCCCGTCGACTGGGAAGCGCCGCCCGCCACCGCCGCCCTCGAAAGGCTGATACCGCCCCTCCCCGTTCAGGAGAAGCACAAATGAATCGCCGTCTTTTCCTCAAGACAGCCGCCGCCGGCGCGACAATCCTTGCCGCTCCGCGCGTCGCAATGGCGGATCAGGCCGCTTTCAACCCCTCGCCGGAAAACGGCTGGCGCGTGTTCGAGGTCACGACACGCCTTGCCGTGCAGGGGATGCAGGGCGCGGTTCGCGCCTGGGTGCCGTTGCCGTCGGTGCATGACTCGGCCTGGATCCGGCCCATGGGGAGCCTGTGGCAGGGGAATGCGGATGACATGGATGTCGGCACCGACCCGGCCTACGGCGCTTCCATGCTGACAGCCGAATGGCGCACCGGCCAGTCGGCGCCCGTCCTCGAGGTGGTTAGCCGCTTCGCCACCCGCGACCGGGTGGTGGACCTCGGCCGTGCCGGTGCGACGGCCGCCCTCGACAAGGCCAGCCGCGCGCTCTTCACGCGTCCCACCGATCTGCTGCCCACCGGTGGCATCGTGCGGACCCGGGCCGTCGAGATCACCCGCGGAGCGCGCACCGACCTGGAAAAGGCCCGTGCGATCTACGAGTGGGTCGTCGACAACACGGCCCGCGACCCGCGGACCCGGGGCTGCGGGACCGGCGACATCCGCGCCATGCTGGAAACCGGCAACCTTTCCGGCAAGTGTGCCGACCTCAACGCGCTCTATGTCGGCCTTTGCCGGGCGGTCGGCCTGCCGGCCCGTGATGTCTATGGCATTCGCGTCGCGGACTCGCGCTTCGGCTACAAGAGCCTCGGCCGCAGCGGCGACATCTCCAGGGCCCAGCATTGCCGGGCGGAGGTCTGGCTGGCCGGTTGGGGCTGGGTGCCGGCGGACCCGGCCGACGTGCGCAAGGTCGTTCTGGAAGAGAGGCCGGGGCTCACCCTGCAGGACGAGGCGGTCGTCGCCGCACGCCGGACGCTGTTCGGGGCCTGGGAGATGAACTGGCTCGCCTACAATTGCGGCCACGACCTGGCGCTGCCGGGCGCCCGTCGCGGCAAGGTCCCCTTTCTGATGTATCCGCAGGCCGAGGGCGACGCCGGTCGGGCAGACAGCCTGGACCCGGACGCATTCCGCTACCGGATCACGGCGCGGGAACTGACATTGGCATAATGGGACAGGAGCAGGCTGCGTGATCGTCGGCACCGCGGGGCACATCGACCACGGCAAGACCACCCTGGTGAAGGCACTCACCGGGGTCGATGCCGATCGCCTGCCCGAGGAGAAAGCCCGCGGCATCACCCTGGACCTGGGTTACGCCTATGTGCCGCTGCCCTCCGGCGACGTGCTTGGCTTCGTCGACGTGCCCGGCCACGAGCGGCTGGTCCACAACATGCTGGCGGGGGCCACGGGCGTCGATTTCGCGTTGCTGGTGGTGGCGGCCGACGACGGGCCCATGCCCCAGACCCGCGAGCATATGGAACTTCTCGACCTGCTCGACATCCGCCGGGGTGCCGTGGCGCTGACCAAGGTCGATGCGGTCGCGCCGGACCGGCTGGCGGCGGCCGAGGCCGAGGTCGCCGCCCTGCTGGCCGGCACGGCCCTGGCGGGCGCGCCGGTGTTTGCGGTTTCCGGCCTCACCGGGACGGGCATTCCCGCCTTGCGGGCCTACCTGCAATCGGAAGCGGCCGGGGTGAGCCACCGGCCCACCGGAGGCGTCTTCCGACTCGCCGTGGACCGGGTGTTTTCACTGGCCGGGGTCGGCACGGTGGTGACGGGCACGGTCCATTCCGGGCGCGTGCGGCCGAACGACGCCCTGGCGGTCGCCCCGGCCGGCCTGCCGGTGCGGGTGCGCAGCCTGCGGGTGCAGGACCGGCCGGCCGGCGAGGGCCGCGCGGGACAACGCTGCGCGCTGGGCCTCGCGGGAGTCGAAAAGGTTCAGGTGACCCGCGGAGACTGGGTCGTCGGTCCGGCCATGCCGGATCCCTTGCGGCGCTTCCAGGCGGAGATTCGGGTTCCCGCCGGGGGCAGGCCCCTGGACCACTGGACGCCTGTCCATGTGCACCTGGGTGCCGCCGACCTGATGGGCCGCATCGCCCTGCTGCAGGCCGAACGGCTGGAACCCGGGCAGTCGGCGCTCGCCGAGATCCTGCTCGAACGCGAGACGCTGGCCCTGCGCGGCGACCGTTTCGTGCTGCGCGACACCTCGGCGAGCCGCACGGTGGCGGGCGGCCGGGTGCTCGACATCTTTCCGCCGGGCCGCCACAAGCGCAGTGCCGAACGGCTTGCCTACCTGGCCGCCCTGGGGACCGACGATCCCGCGGCCGCCCTGGTCCTCGCCCTGGCACGGCAACCCGCCGGGGTGCCCCTGGATGCCTTCGCAGCCAACTGGAACCTGGACACCACGTCGGCTGCCGATCTCTGGCGCCGCCTGGACCTGGTCGCCATTGCCGAGGGCCCCACGCTGTTCGGATACGCCCGCACCGGGTGGGAATCGCTCGGCCAGCGCCTGCTCGCGGCCCTGGCCGCGGAACACGAGCGGGCGCCGGACATGCAGGGTGTGGAGCGGGAGCGGCTGCGCCGCCTCACCTTGCCGACCCTGCCGCGCGCGGCCTTCGATCGCCTGCTGGAGGAAAAGCAGTCGGCCGGCCTCGTTGCGCGCAGCGGGGCATGGCTGCATCTGCCGGAGCATCGGGTCGAGCTGTCGGCGGCGGACGCCGATCTCTGGCGGGTGCTCCGGCCCCTGCTCGATGCCACGCCCTACGGCCCGCCGCGCGTGCGCGACGTGGGAAAGGCCAGCGGCACACCGGAGGAGGTGGTGCGGCGGCTGTTCAAGCGGGCGGCCCGTTGCGGCCTGCTCTATCCGGTCGCCCATGACCACTACTTCACGACGGAAGCGGTGGCGACGCTGGCCGGCATCGTCGCGGAACTCTGCGCCCGGGAGGGCGCGGCGCGGGCCGCCGCGGTGCGCGACCGCATCGGCGGCGGGCGCAAGGTGGCCATCCACATCCTCGAGTTCTTCGACCGGGTCGGCTACACTCGCCGCGTGCGCGACGACCATCTGCTGCGCCAGGCAGGCGCCGCGTCTCCCTGGACAATGTCATGAACGGAAGAGAACGTCCCCCGGTGGGGTGGCCGGTCTTCAAAACCGGCAGGGGCCGCCATGCGGTCCCGGGTGGGTTCGACTCCCACTCTCTTCCGCCAGCCATCGGCACCCGTTGAATGGCGCGCGAGACCTTCCGCGGCGGCGTGCCCGAGGATCGGCTCTACGACGCCGAGCAGGACATGTGGGTCATGGGAGACGGGGAAGGCGTCACCGTCGGCGCCACCGCCTTCGGTGTCTTCCTCGCCGGCGAGATCATCGGCTTCACCGCCAAACCCAGGGGAACCTCGGTGGATCGCCACCGGGGTTTGGGCACGGTGGAAAGCGCTAAGACGGTCCTCGCGGTCCGTTCCCCCTTGAGCCTGCATGCTTTCGCGGGCAACGAGGCGGCGGAGGAGGATCCGACGCTGATCAACCGGGATCCCCATGGCGCGGGCTGGATGGCCAGGGGCATTCCGACGGCATGGGCCGCGGAGAGGGGGCTTCTGGTGGACGCGGCGACCTATCGGCGCCGGATACTGGCCTTGGAACCGGGAGCGCAGATCACGTGAATGCGCAGAAGACCCGTCTGGCCATGCTGCTGTGGTCCGCGGACCCGGACCGCCCCGAACTTTGCGCCGCCCCTTTCGTGCATGCGACGGCGGCGGCGGCCATCGATTGCGAAGTGGAGATCCATTTCTCCGGCCGCGCCGTGCGCCTTCTGGTCGCGGGCGTCGCCGAAGGCTTGCACCCGTCGTCCGATCGCGAGGTCTCGGTACTCCATTTCATGCGCCAGGCCGCCGATCTGGGCGTGCGTTTCCTGGCCTGCGCGATGGCACTGAAAGCCCACGTGCAACCGGGCGAAACCCTGATCCCCGAATATCGCGGCACGGCCGGCGCCGCGGCCTTCGTCGCCCGAACCCTGGACCCGGAATGGGCGACGCTCGTCTATTGAACCCATGCTGATGCGCCGCGTCCCGTTGCTGACCGACGCCGGTTGCGTCCCGGTCGTGGAGTCCGCGGCCGTCGACCAGGACGGTCGCCGGATTCCGGTGCGCATGCCGGACGAAAGGGCGCTCACCCTCTTCCTGGACAAGCGGGAGATCGTCACCCTGATGACGCTTGGGCAGCGGCCGGAGGCCCTGGCGCTCGGCTACCTGCTCAACCAGGGATTGCTGGACAATTCGGACGTGGTTACCGCCGTGCAGGTGGATTGGGAAACGGCCGCAGCGGCCGTGACCACGGCCGGCGGCGCGGCGGCGTCGCGGCGTGCCGACCTCCTCGCGAAACGAACCGTCACCGCCGCCTGCGGCCAGGGGACCCAGTTCGGCGACCCGATGGCCCGCCTGCCCGTCCTGCCGGCCGGCCCCGCGACCGGACGTTCGGCACTCCTGGCGCTGACCGATCGGGTCCGACGCCACGACACGATATACAAGCGTTCCGGGTCGGTGCATGGCTGCGCCCTCGCATATGGCGCGGATATTCTGCACTACGTGGAAGACATCGGCCGCCACAACGCCGTGGACAGTGTTGCCGGCCTGATGGCCCT
The DNA here is from genome assembly GCA_035331665.1 of Rhodocyclaceae bacterium. Taxonomy (GTDB): domain Bacteria; phylum Pseudomonadota; class Gammaproteobacteria; order Burkholderiales; family Rhodocyclaceae; genus JAEUNJ01. Next base: position 2,377 of record DAOLKI010000121.1, on the reverse strand, counting down.
CGACGACCTGGATGCCCGGACCCTGCTCCTCTACACGACCGGCCGGCTCACCTCCGAGATGCTGATCAAGGCTGTCGGCATGGGCATTCCCGTTGTCATGTCGCGGTCGGGAACGACGGCGATGGGGCTGGCGGTCGCCCGCCGATGCAATCTCACCGTGGTGGGCCGCGCGCGATCGGGTCGTTTCCAGGTCTTCCACGGCGCGGAGCGCATCGCCTTCGACGCCTGACCCGGGTCCCGTCAGGGGCATTGCGGCGGCACCGCTCTCGCATTTGGGAATACACTTGCCACCGGTTTCCCCGACCGACCGCCCAACCCCAAGGAGGACCACGTCATGAAGAACGCATTGCCGTTGGCAGCCGCCGTCTCCCTCGCCACGCTGTTGTCGGCCTGCGCCACGACGCAGACCGCCGGCCCGTCCGCCACGGCACGGCTGGAGGGCCGTTCGGGCACGCAGGTGGCCGGAACGGTGAGCTTCCGCCAGGAAGGCCAACTGGTCCGGGTGGAAGCGCAGGTACGTGGCCTGACGCCGGGCGAGCACGGATTTCACATCCACGAAGCCGGGGATTGCAGCGCGCCGGACGCATCGAGCGCCAAGGGTCATTTCAATCCCGGCAACAAACCGCACGGCCGTCATGGCGAAATGAGTCACCACGCGGGCGACATGCCGAACCTGGTCGCGGACGCCTACGGCAACGCGGCGTTCGCCGGCACCCTCACCCAGGTTTCGGTCAGCTCGGGGCCCGACGGCATCGTGGGCCGTTCCGTGGTGATCCACGCCGACCCGGACGACTACAAATCCCAGCCGGCCGGCAATTCGGGCAAACGGGTGGCCTGCGGCGTCATCGGCGGCCTCTGACCCCCCGTCGGTTGCGAATTGCGCGCGCGCATCGGCGGTCGGCGGTGCAAGGTGGGCGGACGATTCCCTTGTCTTGCGTCAAGGCGTCCATACCCCTCTTTCGACTATGCTTTCATCAGTTCGCGTTGATCGGTCGATAGAGAGGGGAAATCGTCATGGCGGTGAGCGGTTCCGATTCCGGTGGGGGGCTGTGGGCGACGCTGCGCAGGCCGAGCGCCAAGTATTCCTTGCTGGTCATCCTGTTCGTCGGCTTCGTCGCCGGCATCGTCTTCTGGGGCGGTTTCAACACCGCGATGGAGGCGACCAACACGTTGGAGTTCTGCGTTTCCTGCCATGAGATGCGGGACACGGTGTATCAGGAATACCAGAAGACCATCCACTTCTCGAACCGTACCGGCGTACGGGCTATCTGTTCCGACTGTCACGTGCCCAAGGACTGGGTGCACAAGATGGCGCGCAAGATCCAGGCTTCCGGGGAGGTTTACGGAAAGATCATGGGCACCATCGATACGCCGGAGAAGTTCGAGGCCAAGCGTCTCACCCTGGCCGAACACGAGTGGAAGCGCATGAAGGACGCGGACTCCCGTGAATGCCGCAACTGCCATAGCTTCGACGGCATGAACAAGGAAGTGCAGAAGCAGCGGGCCCGCAAACAGCACGAACTGGCCCAACGCGACAAACAGACATGCATCGAGTGCCACAAGGGCATCGCGCACCAGAAACCGAAGGGGATGAAGGAGGAGGACGACGAGTAAGCCGTCCTGCCTCGCTCAGGGAGCGGAAGGGGGCCGGCAACGGCCCCCTTCCTTTTTTTCCGTCGCCATGCCATCGTGCGGGGTCTATGCTTGGCCGCTCCGAACGTCTCGTCGCCTTGACGCCATGACCTCCCGACGCGATTTTCTCCGTGGCCGCATATCGCGGCCAGCGGCGGTCCTGCGGCCACCGTGGTCCCTGGACGAAGCCGATTTCGTCGCCGCATGCACGCGATGCAATGCCTGCATCGCCGCGTGCCCGACCCGCATCCTGGAATCCGGGCCGGACGGCCCCGCCGTCAAGTTCGCCAACGGCGAATGCACCTTTTGCGCGAAATGCGTGGAGGCCTGCGAACCGGGTGCCCTCGTGCGCCGCGACCAGCCGCCCTGGTCGGCCCGCGCGGCCGTGGGACCGGCATGCCTGGCTTTGGCGAACGTGGTATGCCGCACCTGCGGCGATGCCTGTTCCGCGGGCGCGATACGCTTTCATCCGCGCTTGGGGGGGGCGGCACTGCCGACGGTCGATCCCGATCTCTGCAACGGATGCGGTGCCTGCCTGGCACCCTGTCCTGCCCAGGCGATCCGGGTTGCCTGACGCAGGCTCCCCGAGGCCGCCTCAGCCGAGAACCGACAGCAGTTCCCGTTCCTGGTCGTCGATTTCCGGGCGCAGCTCCTGGTAACTCGCAGGGAGCAGGTAGGGCGCCAGGGCTTCCGGCGTATCGCCGACGTTCAGCCATTCGACCATGCCTCCGGCAAGGACGTTGGC
>DAOLKI010000120.1:0-7286 GCA_035331665.1 Rhodocyclaceae bacterium | reverse complement strand
GGGCGCCGGGGCGCCGGCCGGCTGGCGACGCCGCGGGGGAATTACGATCGAATAGAATCGGCACCGGCGCCGGAGCCGGCGGATTGCGGCCCGGACGCCACGATTGCGCGGCCTTCCCCGTGGTGCCGCGTTCCTGAGCATCCCATTCGCCCCGCGGCCCATCGGCGGCCGGCGGGGCGCGAAGCCTGCCACCATGGACATTTCCCCCGTGCCGGTGACCGATCTGCCCGATGTCCTGGCGCTGCTGGCGGACTGCGATCTTCCGGTGGCCGACATCGGCCCGCAGGCATCGCCCATCTTCTCCGCGCTTCGCGAGGATTCCCGACTGGTCGCGGTGGTCGGCTTCGAGGTCCATGGGCGCGCGGGACTCCTGCGCTCCCTGGCGGTCGTGCCGGAACGCCGCGGCGCCGGCCTCGGCCGTGCCCTGGTGGCGGATGCCGAATCCAGGGCATCCGCATCGGGGGTCCGCGCCCTTTACCTGCTCACCACGACGGCTGCCGAATTCTTCCGGCGCCTCGGCTACCGGGCCGAGGATCGGGCGTCCGCGCCAGCGGCCATCCGCGCCACGGCCCAGTTCACCGGGCTCTGCCCGGCCTCGTCGACCTGCATGGCCAAGCGTCTCGACAGGGCGGGTTCGGCATGAGATGCCTCGTCGTCGTCGCCCACCCGTTGCCGGAAAGCCTCTGCCACGCCCTGGCCGGCCGGGCGGTTTCGGCCTTGCGGGCGGCCGGTCACGACGTCGTGGTGGAAGACCTCTACGCCGGCGGATTTGCGCCGGCCCTCACGCGCGCCGAGCGGTCCAGCTATTACGCCGGGCCTTTCGACGGTTCGGCGGCGCGCGGCGAGATCGACCGGCTGCTGGCCGCCGAAGCCCTCGTCCTTTGCTTTCCCACCTGGTGGTTCGGCCTTCCGGCCATCCTGAAGGGCTGGTTCGACCGGGTCTGGGCCCCTGGCGTGGCCTACGACCACGCCGACGACCTGGGTGCCATCCGCCCGCGACTGACCGGGTTGCGGCGCGCGCTGGCCGTCACCTCCCTGGGCTCGCCCTGGTGGGTGGATCGGCTCGTCCTGCGCCAGCCGGTGAAACGGGTGCTGAAGACGGCGCTGCTCGGCACCTGCGCGCCGCACTGCCGCCTGCAAATGCTGTCGTGCTACAAGGCGGAAAGCCTCGATGCGGGCCGTGTCGCCGCCTTCGGGGAGCGCGTCGAAAAGGCCCTGGCCGGCTGGCGCTAGGGGTCGGGGCGGCAGAACGAGCGAAAATTGAGCGCCGAATTCTCGACCTCCCGGAATCGGCCAGGATCGATCATCTCGAGGGCGGCAATGGCGCGAATACCCCTGAATGCGTCCATTATCGTGGTCGGCGGCTTCTGCCGCCCAGACTCCCGGGCTCCGTTCGACGGCCGCCGACCGGGGCCGCTGCAGGCGTCCCTCCCGGCGCGGCTCACAAGCCCCCGAGATCCTTGATCGCGTCCACGACCATCTGGGTGCCGACGGCGATGAGCAGGATGTCGCCAGCCACGCGCACGTACTTGTAGCCAGGGGGCGGCAATCCCAGGCTCCGGTTCAGGGAGCGGGGAACCTCGTACCAGACCACGTCGCGCGGCAAGGGCTGGCCGACGGCCCATTTCTTCGCCTGCCCCGGCGGCAGGCAGCCGTTCTGCTTCTTGGCCAGGCCCGGCGGGCACTTGCCGGCCTTCGGCGTGCGGCCGTAGAACTCCCGCACGGCCTGGTTGTGGTGGTCGCCGAAATAGGCGCCCTGCTGCGGCGCAGCGGCGGCGGGCGTGCCCCCCGCGTGCCGTGCCTCGTGGCCATGCGGGCCACCGCGACCCTTGCCGGCCCATTCGGGCTTGTCGGCCCAGGCCGGCGAGGTGCACAGGGTGGCGGCCAGCAGCGCCAGGCGGGTCCGGAATCCCATCTTGCTCATGGCGGTCTCTCCGTCTTTTCGTGGGTTGTATCCGCTCAACGCACCACCCGCCCGGTCGGATGACCGCGCGTCACCAGGATGGCGCGGAAGTCGTTCACGTTGGTGAGCGTCGGCCCGGTGACCACGGCGTCGCCCAGGGCGGCGAAGAATCCGTGCCCGTCGTTGGCCGCCAGGGCCCGTGCGGGATCGATGCCCAGGGCCCGGGCGCGATCCAGGGTGTCGGGAAACACGCAGGCGCCGGCCGTCTCCTCCTGCCCGTCCACGCCGTCCGTGTCGCCGGCCAGGGCAAAGATGCCCGGTTCGCCGCGCAGCGCGAGGGCCAGGGAGAGCAGGAATTCGACGTTGCGGCCGCCGCGCCCCGTGCCGCGCACCGTCACCGTGGTCTCGCCGCCGGAAAGGAGCAGGCAGGGGGGAGAGAAAGGTTGGCCGCGCCGCGCCACCTGTCGCGCGATGCCGGCCATGGCCTTGCCCAACTCCCGGGCCTCGCCCTCCAGCGCGTCGCCCAGCACGTGGGCGGGGATGCCCTCGGACCGCGCCGCCGCCGCGGCGGCCTCGAGGGCCATCTGCGGCGCCGCGATCATGCGGACCTCCACGCCGGCCAGCCGCGCGTCCCCGGGCTTCACGCTTTCGCCTTCGCCGCTTTCCAGCAGGGCCCGGGCCGCCGGCGGCAGCGCGATGCCGTAGCGCGCGGCGATGGCCAGGGCGTCGGCGCAGGTGGTCGGGTCGGCCACCGTGGGGCCGGAGGCGATGTCCATGGGGTCGTCCCCCGGCACGTCGGAGATCAGCAGCGTCAGCACCCGGGCCGGGTGGCAGGCGGCGGCGAGGCGGCCACCCTTGATGGCCGACAGGTGGCGACGCAGGCAGTTCATCTCCGCGATCGTCGCTCCGCTGCGCAGCAGCGCGGCGTTGACCGCCTGCTTGTCGGCGAGCGAGAGACCGGGCGCCGGCAGGGGCAGCAGCGCCGAGCCGCCGCCGGAGATCAGGCACAGCACCAGGTCGTCGGCCGTCAGGCCGGACACCCGATCCAGCATCCGCCGCGCCGCGTTCATCCCGTTCGCATCGGGCACCGGGTGGGCCGCCTCGACGATCTCGACGCGCCGGCACGGCACGCCGTAGCCGTAGCGGGTCACCACGAGGCCTTCCAGCGGCCCGGGCCAGCGGTCCTCCACCGCCCGGGCCATCGCGGCCGATGCCTTGCCGGCGCCGATCACCAGCAGGCGGCCCTGCGGCGGCGGCAGATGGGGCGGCACGCAGCGCGCGGGTTGGGCGGAGGCCACGGCCGCGTCGAACAGGCGGCGCAGGAAGGCCGCCACCTGGCCGCGGTCGTGCAGGTCGACGGCCACGGTCCGGTATCCCTCAGCGGCCGGCCGTCTCGACCACCGAGGCGATGGCGCGGCCCACGTCCTCCGTCGTCGCCTTGCCCCCCATGTCCGGCGTGCGGGGTCCCTCCGCCAGCACGGTCTCGATGGCCGTCATGACCGCTGCCGCCGCGTCGGCGTGGCCCAGGTGCTCCAGCATCATCGCGCCGCACCAGATCTGGCCGACGGGATTGGCGATGCCGCGGCCGGTGATGTCCGGCGCGGACCCATGGACCGGTTCGAACAGGGACGGGAATTCCCGCTCCGGGTTCAGGTTCGCGGAGGGCGCGATGCCGATGGTGCCGGTGCACGCCGGCCCCAGGTCCGACAGGATGTCGCCGAACAGGTTGGATGCCACCACCACGTCGAACCAGTGGGGGTTGCGCACGAAGTGGGCCGTCAGGATGTCGATGTGGTACTTGTCGGTGCGCACCGCCGGGTAGCGTTGCGCCATGGCCGCGAAGCGCTCGTCCCAGTAGGGCATGGAAATGAAGATGCCATTGGACTTGGTGGCCGAGGTCACGTGCCTCCCCGGCCGCTTCATGGCCAGTTCGAAGGCGAAGCGCAGGATGCGGTCCGTGCCGCGGCGGGTGAACACGCTTTCCTGCACCACCGTTTCCTGCTCCGTGCCTTCGAATATCCGCCCGCCGATGCTGGAATACTCGCCTTCCGTGTTCTCGCGCACCACGTAGAAGTCGATGTCCCCCACCTGCCGGCCGGCCAGGGGCGAGGGGACCCCCGGCATCAGCCGCACCGGCCGGAGGTTGGCGTACTGGTCGAACTCGCGGCGGAACTTGAGCAGGGAGCCCCAGAGGGAGATGTGGTCCGGCACGGTCGCCGGCCAGCCCACCGCGCCGAAGAAGATGGCGTCGTGATGGCCGATGAGGGTCTTCCAGTTCTCCGGCATCATGCGGCCGTGCGTCAGGTAGTAGTCGCAGCTCCAGTCGAACTCGTCGAAGACGAATGCGATGCCGAAGCGGCGCGCCGCCGCCTCCAGGACCCGCAGGCCCTCCGGGACCACCTCCCGGCCGATGCCGTCGCCGGGAATCACGGCGATGCGATGTCGATCCATGCGCTTTCCTCCGGGCCTGCCGAGGCCCCCGAAAGGCGCACTCTACCAAGGCCGGGAGCCGTCGCGGGGCCGTGCCGTGCGCACGCCGGCCGGCGCCGCATGAACGCCCGCGGCCCGCCCGTGCGGCCGGTCAGGAATTCTCCCGCTCCAGTTGCGTGGCGAAGGCGTGCAGGTCTACGCCCACGCGCCCGCCCGCGTCCCTCGCCGCCGATTTCAGCCACGGCCAGCGGGGGGAGAACTCCGGGTCGCGGAACGCGAAGGCGATCCGATTGCCGTGCGCCTTCAGGTGGAGGGTGAGCATGCGGCCGCCGAATGCCCCCGCGAGCCGCGCGAGCAGCGCCGTCTGCCCGGCGCGGTCGCCGGCCACGTTCATCACCAGCAGGCCGCGACCGGCAAGGCGGGCATGGGCGTCGGCGAAGAAATCGTCCGTGCACATCGAGGGCGCGACGCCGTGCCGGTCGAAGGCGTCGACCAGGATGACGTCGTGTTTCGCGCGGCTCTCGGTGACGTAGCGCGCGCCGTCCGCACGGACCACCGAGAAGAGCCCGTCGTCGGGAGGCACCAGGCAGGCGGCCCGGAATGCGAGGACGTCCGGGTCGATCTCGACCGCGGTGAGGCGCGCGGCGGGCAGGTGGCGGCGGCAGAAGCGCGCCAGGCCGCCGCCGCCCAGACCCAGCAGCAGGAGGTTCCGCGGGCGCGGATGAAAGATCAGGAAGCCCGCCATGGCCTGGGTGTAGGTGAGGTGCAGGACATCCGGTTCGGCGAGCCGCACGGCGCTCTGGGTGAAGCCCATGCCGAAATGGAGGCAGCGCACGCCTTCCTGTTCGAGCAGGAAAGGCCGCCCGTAGTCGCCGTCCCGCAGCCGGTCGGCCAGGTCGGCCGGCGGGGCATCCGGCGCTTCGACGACGTACACGGTGCCCGCCTCGTCGCGGAAGGGACTGGGCAGGGCAAGGAGTCCGGCCGTCTCCGGCGCAACGGCCGGCGGCTTCCGGGTGCGGCGCATCAGATCGGTCCACCGTTTGGCCATGGCGGCATTGTCGCGCGCCGGCGGCCATCCGGGAACGGGCCGCGCCGCCCGACCGGCAACAGACCATCGTCACCAAGCGGCGAAGTCATGACCAATCCTGCGAAGAATTTCGAGCGAAGCGAGCCAACCCGTCGCCTCCCCGTGCGCGGAGGACGGCAGGGGCGGGCCTTCAATTCGCTTTTTTCGGCGAAGAGACAAAGGCCTCGATCGAAGCCTCACGTGTTTGGTTCCGGCTCGTCCGGCTCGTCCGGCTTAGGGCGTTCTCATTCAGTCAGCGCACACGTCGCCTGAATGGGAACAGACCCTAGGCGAGGGAGGCCCGCAGCTTGTAGCGCTGGATCTTTCCCGTGGCGGTCTTGGGCAGTTCGGCGATGAACTGCACCCAGCGCGGATATTTGTAGGGCGCGAGCCGCTCCTTCACGTGCCGTTTCAAGGCCTCGGCGAGTTCCGGCGTGGGCCGGTGGCCGTCCTTCAGGACCACGAAGGCGCGCGGTTTCGTGAGGCCGTCGGCGTCCGTGTCGCCGACCACGGCGGCCTCCAGCACCGCCTCGTGGGACACCAGGGCCGATTCCACCTCGATGGGCGACACGTAGATTCCGCTCACCTTCAGCATGTCGTCGCTGCGGCCGGCATAGACGTAGTAGCCGTCCGCGGTGCGCGAATACTTGTCGCCGCTCCTGACCCAGGGCCCGAGGAAGGTGGCCTGGCTGCGTTCCCGGTTGTTCCAGTAGGCGGTGGCGCTGCTCGGCCCGCGGATCTGCAGTTCGCCGGTCTCGCCGCCGTCCAGGATGCGCCCCTCCTCGTCCACCAGCCGCACCTCGTAGCCCGGCACGGGCCTCCCCGTGGTGCCGTAGCGCAGGTCGCCGGGCCGGTTGCTGAGGAAGGTGTTGAGCATCTCGGTGGACCCCAGGCCATCCAGCACGTCCACGCCGAAGCGGGCTGCCCAGCGTCGGCCCACCTCCGCGGGCAGGGCCTCGCCGGCGGAGATGAAGTGGCGCACGCGCATCGCCTCCCTGGCCGGCAGGTCCGGGTGCGCCAGCATGGATGCATAGAGGGTCGGCACGGCGAAGAACAGGCTGGGCCGGTGGCGGGCGAGGCGGGCGAAGACGGCCTCGGGCGTCGCCCGCTCCGCCATCAGCAGCGCCGTCGCGCCGTGGGCCAGCGGGAAGGCCAGGCTGTTGCCCAGGCCGTAGGCAAAGAAGAGCTTGGCCGTCGAGAAGACGAAGTCCGTCTCCGCGATGCCCAGCACCTGCCGGCCGTAGTGCTCGGCCACCTGGATCAGGTTGGCGTGCCGGTGCACGGTGCCCTTGGGCAGCCCCGTTGACCCGGAGGAGTAGATCCAGAAGCAGGCCTCGTCGCGGCAGGTCTCGGCGGCTTCCAGATCCTCCGGCGCGGCAGCCGCCAGGGCCGGCAGGCTCGCCGCCGCGCCCTCGGCCGGACCGGCGACGACGAGGGCCTTCAGGGAGGGCACCCGGCGGGTGAAAGTCTCGAAGCGCGGCAGCAGGGCCGGGGAGACGACGGCCGCCCGGGCCCGGCTGTCCCGCAGGAGGTGCTCCAGGTCCTGGGCCGGGAGCAGGGTATTCACCGCCACCGGGACGATGCCGGCCTTGATGGCGCCCAGGAAGACGGCCGGAAAGTCGATGCCGTCGTGCAGGCAGAGCAGCACCCGCTCCTCGGGGCGCAGGCCCAGGCCGAGCAGCGCGTTGCCGCAGCGGTTCGCCCGTGCCGCCAGGTCGCCGAAGCTGTATTCCCCGGCGTCGTCGATGTAGGCGATCCTGTCCCGCCGCCCAGCCCGCAGGTTGCGCTCCAGCAGGTCGTGGGCCGCGTTGTAGTCGCGCGGGACCTCCACCCGCGGCGGCGTGACGCTGTGGTCGGCGCTGCTGAGACCCGGCATGCCCTCGCCTC